>JBAVGD010000174.1:0-7825 GCA_049684635.1 Solirubrobacterales bacterium
CTCGGGGAGCTCGCCCCGGCTGAGCAGCTCGGCGACGGCGTCGGCCGTCAGCGGCGCCAGCAGGACCCCATTGCGGAAATGACCCGTGGCCCAAATCAGGCCCTTCAGGCCGGACGGGCCGATCAGCGGCAGGTTGTCCGGCGTGCCGGGCCGCAGGCCGACCGCTGCCTCGATCATCTCCATCTCCGCCACGTCAGGCAGAAGGCGATAGGCCTCTCGCAGAATCTCGTGGACCGCGCCCGCGGTCACCGTCGTGTCAAAGCCCTGCTCCTCCACCGTCGCGCCGGCGATCATGCGGCCGTCGGCGCGGGGCACCAGGTAAACGCGCTCGGCGCCGATGATCCGCTCGCACGGCGCGACTCCGTCGGGGGCGCGCAGCTCGACGATCTGCCCCTTGACGGGACGCACCGGCGGGCGCGCATGCTCCGGGAGCCACTCGGCCTGGCCAGACCAGGCCCCCGCGGCAAGGACGACGTTGGCCGCCGCCAGTTCGTCGCCTCCCTCGAGGCGCACGCCGGCGAGTCGCTCTCCGTCGAAGACGGCCTCGCTGACCTCCACCCCGGTCCGCACATCGACGCCGGCGCCCGCCAGCGCTGTCAGCAGGACCTGCGCCAGTGCTCGCGGGTCGAGACACGCCTCTCCCTCCGCGTAGACACCGCCGCTGCACGACGGGCTGAGGCCCGACTCGAGCTCGCGGCAGCGGCGCGGTGTCAGCCATTCCGCCTCGAGGCCAAGTGAGCGCTGCAGCTCGTGGATCCGCCGCAGCTCCGCCGCCTCGTCGCGATCCAGCGCCGCGTGCAGGGCACCCTGATGGCGATAGCCGGTCGAGAAGCCGGTCGCCGTCTCCAGCTCGGCGACGAAATCCGCGTAGAGCGCCCTCGAGTCAAGCGTCATCCGCAGCAGCTCGGGCTCGCCGAAGGTCAGCTCGCCGATCGGCGCCAGCATCCCCGCCGACACGCGCGTCGCTCCCGCCGGCGGCTGCGCCTTCTCGATGACGGCCACATTGGCCCCCTGCTGGGCGGCGCGCCACGCGCACGAGAGGCCGATCACTCCGCCTCCAATGATGACCGCGTCGTAACTTCGTTTCTCGCTCAAACGGTGCCTCCGCCGGCATTACCCGGATCAGGTTCAGACGGTCGGCGGCGCCATAGCCGCCCTCTCAGCCCGTGGCTTACGGGCTCCCGTTACGCCGATGGTACTCCGCGGCAATAATCCGAGGAATGAGCATGGCGCTTCCGGAGACTCGAGGGCCGCAACGGCGGGAGCGACTGCGCACCGCGCGCCTCTATTTCGTCTGCGAGGCGCTGCCCGGCGGCAGGGAGCCGGAGGTGGTCCTGCACGCGGCGCTCGAGGGCGGGGTCGACATCGTTCAGCTGCGCGAGAAGGAGCTCGACCGCCAGCGCGTCGAGCGCTCGGCCCAGACCTTTCGGCGCCTTTGCGACATCTACGGCGCCCTCTTCATCGTCAACGACGATCCCTACCTGGCTCAGTCCTGCAACGCCGACGGGGTCCACGTGGGTCAGGACGACATGCCGGCGGCCGAGGCGCGCAGGATCCTTGGCCCCGACGCGATCATCGGCCTCTCCACCCACAGCGAGGAGCAGCTGGCCGCGGCCGCCGGGGAGCCCGTGGATTACGTCAGCGTCGGGCCGATCTGGGAGACGCCGACCAAAGAGGGGCGTCCCGGCGTCGGGCTTGACCTGGTTGTCCACGCTGCGGGCGCGGCGCCGAAGCCGTTCTTTGCGATCGGCGGCGTCGACCCGTCCAACGCCGCCGAAGTGGTTGCGACCGGGGCGCGGCGGCTTGGCGTGGTGCGAGCGATCCGCGACGCGGATGACCCGGCCGCCGCCGCCGAGGCCCTGCGCCATGCGCTGGGTGGCGACGGGGAGCTGGCGCCGGGTGGCTGACCGTATGCGGAAGCGCAGGCGCGAAGCCAGGGGGCCGCGTGGCTGAGTCAAGGGCAAAGAGAAAGGCGCGCGGCGGCGGGCGGGCGGGCAGCGATGCTGCAGACGGACGTCCTCAGGGGACCAGCCCGACGCCGCGGCAGCGGATGGAACAGGGCTATGCCCGCGCGGAGGAGCGCAACCGCGAGGTTCGCGAAAACCTGAAACCGCTGGGCGAGGGCGAGCGTCCCCTGGTCGTCACGATCGGGGCGGTTATCTCCGGCCTCATCTTCCTCTCGGTCGTCGTCGGTTATCTCGCGGGCGGCGAAGTCAACGGCGAAAAACCGAACCTCGTTCAGGTGCTGGTGCCCGCGATCGTGATGGGAATGATGGCTTGGGGCTTGTGGCGAGCGCGCTACTGGGCCGTGCTGGGATTCCAGTTCATCCTCGTCATCCTGATCACCAGCGCGGTCTTCGGCCTCGCGGTGCAGGCAGCCAGCATCGGCAGGATCGCGGCGACGCTGGGCCTGCTCGCCGTTTCGGGCACCTTCTTCTACTTCATGGTCAAGGCGATGGCCCGGATCCAGATGCCAACCCGCACGCCGCGCGACTAGGAATCCCCGCCCTTGGCGGCAGCCTTGCAACGACTGCACTCCGCTACTGGTCGGCGGATGCCGGTAAAAGCCGGCGCGCGTCCGCATGGGCTCGCGCCGCTCGCTTCCACTTAGCCCAGTCGTTCATGAACGCCCTGTCCTGCGACGACGGAGTGGTGCCGTACGAGTGCATGAGCGATGCCCAGTTGCGTGCGTATCGGTCTCCCTCGTCGATCATCTCGTCGTATTCGCGCAGGACGGGACCGATGTCCTTGCGGCCGCGTTGCCGGCCGTACGCCTCGAGTTCCCCTCGGGTTGTTCGAAGCTCCTCGATCAGCCCAGCCGTCTTCCGACCCTGCCTGTTCAGACCAACGCTGAAGAGGCCCACCCTGCGACCGCAACCACAAAAGCATTTGGCCATTGGCCCTCAGGCTAGCTGGCAGCGAGCCGAGGCCGCCGCGCCGGGGTGTCGGGTTCTGAGACAGGTCTTATAGGCTCATCGAGATGGCGGATTCCTATGACGTGATCGTCATTGGCGGGGGCCCAGGCGGCTACGTTGCCGCGATCCGCGCGGCACAGCTGGGCAAGAAGACCGCCGTGGTGGAGCGCGACAAGCCGGGTGGTCGCTGCCTCAACTACGCCTGCATCCCGGCCAAGACGATCCTGCACACCGCTGAGCTGTACGACCATGCACGCAACAGTGCTGAGCTGGGACTGACCGTGAAGGGCGCCTCGATCGATTGGAAGGCGCTCGGCAAGCGTCGCGCCGCCGTTTCCGAATCGCTCTCGGGTGGCATCAAGATGCTCTGGGACAAGAACAAGGTGACCTTGATCCAGGGCGACGGCGCACTGACCCCGGAGGGCAACGTGAAGGTCGGGGACGACGTCTACGAGGCTGGCGCGGTGGTGCTCGCCACCGGCTCGGTCGCACTGCCGATCCCGGGTGTCGAGTTCGGCGATCGCGTCCTCGACACATGGGGCGCCTGGTCGCTGCCCGAGCAACCGCAGAGGATCGCCGTGGTCGGCGCCGGCGCCTCGGGCTGCGAGATCGCCTCCGCCTACGGGCGCTTCGGGACCGAGGTGCTGCTGATCGAGATGCTCGATCAGATCCTGCCCGCCGAGGACAAGGACATGGCCCGCGTGGTCGAGCGAGCCTTCAAGAAGCAGAACATCGCGATCTCCACCGGCACGCCGGTCGAAAACGTCGAGGCCGGCGAGAAGTCGGTGAAGTTCACATACGGGGACAGCTCCGCCGAGGTCGACTACCTGTGTATCGCCGGCGGCCGTGGTCCCGACATCGATGGGCTTGGGCTTGCCGAGGCGGGGGTGGAGCTGGAGGAGAACGGCAAGCTGAAGGTCGACGAGTACCAGCGAACCTCGAACCCCAAGGTCTACGCGATCGGCGACCTGGTCAACGCCAAGGCCCTTGCCCACAAGGCCTCCGAGGAGGGCGTGGTGGCCGCCGAGCACGCGGCCGGAGCCGAAACACACCCGGTGAACCAGGACCTCATCCCCGGCGCCACCTTCTGCCATCCGCAGGTCGCCAGCGTCGGATTGACCGAGGCGGCGGCGAAGGAGGCCGGACACGAGGTCAAGGTCGGGAAGATGAAGCTGGGCGGGGTGGGAGCGGCAACCGTCTACGACGACAGAGACGGCCTCGTCAAGCTCGTCGTCGACTCCAAGTACGGCGAGATCCTCGGCGCCCACATCGTCGGCAACCGAGCCTGCGACATGATCGCCGAGCTGGTGGCGACGATGGCGCTCGAGGGCGGCTACCAGGAGCTGGCCAGGATCGTCCATCCCCACCCGACAATCTCCGAGGCGATCCTCGACTGTGCCCGCGCGGTGGATGGCTGGGCAACCCACGTCTAGGGCGACCTTCTACTTCGACCTCGGGTCGCCGTACGCGTACCTGACGGCGGAGCGGATCAGCGCCCTCTTCGCGGAGGCGAACCTGGAGCAGCCGGAGTGGCAGCCGATCCTGCTGGGGGCCCTCTTCAAGCGCTTTGACCGAGATTCCTGGGCGAACGGCCCTGGGCGGGAGGAGGGGATCGCGGAGGTGGAGCGGCGCGCTTCGGCCTACGGGCTACCGCCTCTGGCTTGGCCCGATCCCTGGCCGGGTAACACGCTCGTTGCGATGCGCGCGGTGACCTTCGCCAAGCAGACCGGCCGTACCGTTTCCTTCGCGCTCGCCGGCTTCCGCCAGGCGTTTGCCGCCGGTCGCGACCTCTCCGACCCCGACAACGTGCTCGTTGCCGCCGCCGCCTGCGAGCTGCACCCGCGCGCGGTGCTGAAGGCCGTCGAAACCGAGGGGATCAAGAAAGCCCTGCGGGAGACCACCGATCGGGCGGCTGAGCTCGGTGTCGTCGGCGTTCCCTCGCTGGTCATCGGCAGCGAGGTCTTCTGGGGAGACGATCGGCTGGAGGAAGCGGTCGCGGCGGCGGGCGAATGACGGGGCCCGGGACACGCACAACCTGTGCGTAGTTCTGGACGCCATCATCTAAGGTGGCCTCGTGGCAGACCTGCCTGACGCCGCCACCTGTTACGAGCTGCTGATGCGGATGACTTTGATCCGCCGCTTCGAGGAGGAGGCCGGCCGGCAGTACCAGCGGGCCAAAGCAGGCGGGTTCCTGCACCTCGCGATCGGCGAGGAGGCGACGATCGTCGGCACCGCTTCGGTAATGCACGACGAGGACTACCTGATCGGCACCTACCGCACCCACGGCCACGCGATCGCGCGGGGCTGCGAACCCAGGGCGGTGATGGCGGAGCTCTTCGGCCGGGTCGATGGGACGAGCGGCGGCCGCGGCGGCTCGATGCACATCTTCGACCGCGGGCATCGCTTCATGGGCGGCTACGGCATCGTCGGCGGCAACCTGCCGATCGCGGCCGGCCTTGCGCTCGCCTCCCAGTACAAGGGAGAGGACGCCGTGACCGTTTGCATGTTCGGCGACGGAGCGTCCAACACCGGCAACTTCGCTGAGACGATGAATCTGGCGGCGCTGTGGACGCTGCCCGTCTTCTTCCTGGTCGAGAACAACCTCTACGGAATGGGCACCGCCGTCGAGCGACACTCGGCGCAGACCGACCTCTCCAAGAAGGCGGAGGGCTATGGCATCCCCGGCAAGCGAATCGACGGCATGGACGTGATCGCCGTCCGCGAGGCCGTCGCCGAGGGCATCCGCCTCGCCCGCGAGGAGAGCCGGCCGACGCTGCTCGAGGCCTTCACCTACCGCTACCGCGGCCACTCCGCCGCCGATCCCGAGGTCTACCGCCGGCGCGAGGAGGTCGAGGAGTGGCAGGAGAAAGACCCGATCGAGACCTTTGCCAAGCGCTGCGTCGAGGCCGGGGTACTCGGCGAGCGTGAGGTGCAGGAGATCCGCGGCAAGGCCGAGCAGCAGGTGAAGGCAGCGGTCGAATTCGCCGATGAATCCCCCGAGCCGGCCCTCGACACCCTCTACGAGAACCTCTACGTCCTCGACACGGCCGCGGGCTGGTACGCCGTCGACGAGCGCAGCCCGGAGCCGCATCGCGGCGAGCACGAGGACCACATGCCGGCGGCAGCACGCGAGCTTGCCGAGGCGGGCGCAGCGTATGCCGGCCAGCCGGATGGGCCACGTCCCAACCCCGCCAAGCACGGTGACGCTCAGGAGGGCGTCGAGTCGGGCGCCTCTGAGGAGGCCGAGGACTGATGGCGACGCTGCGGATGCGGGAAGCGCTGCGCGACGCGATGGCGGAGGAGATGCGCCACGACGAGGCCGTCTTCGTGATGGGCGAGGACGTCGGCGTCTTCCAGGGCGCGTTCAAGGTGACCGAAGGCCTGCTCGACGAGTTCGGCGAGCGGCGGGTTCGCGACACGCCGATCTCCGAGAACACGATCGTCGGCGCCGGCGTCGGCGCCGCCATGGGCGGGCTGCGACCGATCGTCGAGCTGATGACGGTCAACTTCTCGCTGCTGGCCCTGGACCAGATCGTCAACCACGCCGCGGCGATCCCCTACATGTTCAACGGCCAGGTCCGGGTCCCGATGGTGATCCGGATGCCGGGCGGAGGGGGGCACCAGCTCGGCCCGACGCACTCCCACAGCTTCGAGGCTCTCTACCTCCAGATCCCGGGACTACTCGTCGCCTGCCCCTCAACCCCAGCCGATGGCAAGGCGCTTCTCAAGGCGGCGATCCGCGACGACAACCCCGTCATCTTCATCGAGCACGAGAGCCTCTACGGCAGCCGCGGCGAGGTACCCGACGATGGCGACGAGGTGCTTCCCTTCGGCAAGGCCGCCGTGCGCAGGGAGGGAAGCGACGTGACAATCATCGGCATCCTCAAGATGGCTCAGGTCGCCGAGGCCGCGGCGCGGGGGCTCGCCCATGAGCACGGGGTCGAGGCTGAGGTGATCGACCCGCGCACGCTGCGGCCGCTCGATCTCGACACGATCCTCGAGTCGGTGCGAAAGACCAACCGCGCTGTGATCGTCGAGGAGGGCTGGCCGCACGGTGGGGTCGGCGCCAACCTCTCGGCGCTGATCACCGAGCAGGCCTTCGATTACCTGGACGCGCCCGTGCAGCGGGTGACCGGCGCCGATGTCCACATGCCGTACTCGAAACGGTTGGAGCAGGCGGCGATTCCGCATGAGGAGCACGTGGTCAAGGCCGCGCTGGCGGCGCTGGAGGGCTCGATCTGATGCCCGACGTGGTGATGCCCCGCCTCTCGGACTCGATGGAGGAGGGGACGATCCTGCAGTGGCTGAAGCAGGTCGGCGATGAGATCGCCGTGGGCGATCAGCTGGTCGAGATCGAGACCGACAAGGCGAACATGGCCTACGAGAGCGACGTCGCCGGGACGCTGACCGAGATTCTCGCCCAGGAGGGAGAGACGCTGCCGATCGGCGCACCGATAGCTCGGGTTGGGGATTCGGAGACAGGGACGAAGCGCTCGGCCGCTGGTTCCGGCACGGAGCCGGGGGGGCCTGCGGGCGGGCGCACGGCGTCCGTTCTCGGCCCCCCCGGCTCCACACCAGAACCAGCGGAGGGGACTCGATCGCGGCACGCCGAGGGTCCAAGCGGTCAGGTCAGTCCGCCGGCCGGGTCGGCTGGCACAGGAGCTGAAGACGCGGCTGGGTCGGCGGCTGGGCAGGCGGAGAGGGCTGGGACGGGCGATGGGCAGCGGGCGAAGGCGTCGCCGGTGGCAAAGCGTATGGCGAAGGAGCGGGGCCTGGATCTCTCGACGCTTCGCGGCTCGGGACCTGGTGGACGGATCATCAAGGCCGACGTGGAACGAGCGGCTTCTTCCGCGGGTGGTGTGGAGGAGGGGGGGCCGAGAACGGACGCCGTGCGCCCGCCCGCAGGCCCC
>JBAVGD010000175.1:0-1944 GCA_049684635.1 Solirubrobacterales bacterium
GTCGAGGACGTAATCCGGCTCGCAACCCGGACGGCAGCCTGATCCCGTGAGACAGGGACGCCGCGTCAGATAGCCCGCGGCGATGCCCCGCCCGAAAGAGCAGAGCCCCGAGTTCTTCGTCGATCGCAGTCTCGGCAAGAGCATCGTCGAGGGCCTGCGCGCCGCCGGGCTCACCGTCCACTCGATGGCCGAGGTCTACGGCGAGAAGCGCGCCCAGCTCCTTGCCGACGAGATCTGGCTGCAAGACGCCGGCAAGAACGACTGGATCGTCCTCACCAAGGACGACGCGATCCGCCGTCGCCCCGCCGAGCGCGATGCTCTGACCAAAGCGGCTGTTCGCGTCTTCTGCCTGACTAACCGCAGCCTTCGCGGCGCGGAGCAAACCGAGCGATTCGTATCGAACCGCCACCGAATCCTTCGCCAGTCCCACAAGCCTGGTCCTTACATCTACGGCGTCTACGAGAAGAGCCTGAAGCGACTGTGGCCAACTTCGACGGGCGCCGAGGAAGCCATCCGCCGGGACGCCTAGATTGCAGTTCAAATGGCGTCACGCGGCCTTTTCTACGCACGACTCGAGGATCGCGATTGGATCTTCATCGAAGAGCTGGGCGATCAGCCGCCCTTCGATGGCTGCGTAATCAGGGCCAGCTACCTGGCCGCCTACCCGCCCGAGGATCACCGCCACGGCCAGGATCACGATCTCCTGGCGAAAGCGATGGAGAAGAAGGGGTGGCGATGGGCGCTCGACCCCCACACGGCGCCGCACCTCCACCACCGCGCCCACGAATGGACCGCGCCGCGAGCGCGGAACTGCCAGCTCGCCCAGGCCCTGTCGTTGCCCTGGACACTTGATGGCCTCGCCGCCGCCGAACTGCGGGGGGAGCTGATCGATCGATGCGTGTCACTGCAGGAGTCGGCCGGCCCGCTCGCGGCGCCCTATGTCGAGGTCGACCGCCGCGAACAGCGCGCGACGACGGTCAACTGCGAGCTGATCACCGCGACCGCCGAGCGCGCCGTCGACCAGCGAGTGCTCGCCTACCTGCAGGCCTTGCCTGGAACTTTGCGCGACGGCACCGCCGACGAGGCGGCGAGGCGCTTCGTCGAGGCCGGCGCCGAGACAATCTTCATCCGCATCAGGGGCTTCGACTCGAGCAACTTCGATCAGGTGATCGCCTACCTGGAGTTGGTCGAGGCGATCGAGGCCGAGGGAGCCCGGGCCGTCGCCGACTCGGCCGGATACTTTGGTGCCGTCGCGGTCGCAGGCGGCGCCGACGCGATGATCGCCGGCGCCCGCTACTTCCGCACCGTCCCGGCCACGCTTCTCAGTCGTCCCGTTGAGCGCAGCGAGGAGGACGGCGAAAACGACAAGGAGAAGGAGAAGGCGAAGGGAGGCGGCCAGCCCTTGTGCTACGAGCTGAGCGGCCTCCTGGACAGCGTGGCTCCGGGGGAGGAGGCAGCGCGCCTGGCGCTCTGTCCCGAGCCTGGATGCCGGCCGGCCGACCTACAGGGGAAGCCGGCCCTAATCCGGGCCCACAACTTTCACGAGTTCCGGCGCATGTCGCATCTCGCCGCGGAAGCGGGCCCGCAGTTCGCCCAGACGCTGCGGGGGATCGGCTCGCCGACGGCGCTGCTCTGGGCGAGCGCGCTCGATCAGCGCGCCGAGCGGCGCCGCGCGTCCTGAGCCAGCACCCACTCGGCAAGGGTCTCGCCGGCTTCGACGGCCCCGGCCTCCCAGAGCAGCCTGCCCCGCGGCAGTTCTCGCAGGTGATCGGCAGCCCACGTTCCGAGCGCCTGTCCCGCCTCGATCGCCCCACGCCGCCATGCAATCACCGAATGCAGCGGCACGCTGGCGCTGACCGCGACCTCGGTTTGTCCTGGTACCGCCAGTCGCGCGACCTCGGCGTCCTTGTGACCGCGAAGGACGCGTAGGGCGGCGGCGAAGCC
>JBAVGD010000176.1:0-1578 GCA_049684635.1 Solirubrobacterales bacterium
GTGTCCAGGCTCGACTGGACCAGCAACGGCAGCAGCCCGCTGACCCACAGCAGCACGAGTGCCACGTTGAGCGCGATGAACACCGCGATCAAGGGCAGGATGATCTTGCCGGCCAGGCTCAGGCGACTCCATGGTCGCGAGACCACGCTCACTTGTCGACCCCGCCCATGATCGGGTCCAGGCTGGCCATGATGGCCATGATGTCGGCGATGAGATGTCCCGGCGAAAGTAATCCCACCGACTGCAGGTTGAAGAACGACGGGTCGTGGATGCGCAGCCGGAACGGTTGGTCGGTGCCGTCGCTCATGGCGTAGACGCCGTACTGGCCGCGCGGGCTCTCGATGGCCGCCCAGGCCCGCCCCGGCCGGGGCCGCAGCAGGCGCGGCAGCTTGGCCATGATCGGCCCGTCGGGGATGCGGTGGAGCACCTGGTCGATGATGTGGATGCTCTGCTTGATCTCGTCAAGATGGAGCAGGTAGCGGGCGTACGAGTCGCCCTCTTCGCGGGTCGGGATCTCGAACTCCAGCTCGGGGTAGACCGAGTAGGGGTGCGCCCGGCGGACGTCGTAGGGGATGCCGGTGGCCCGCAGCGGCGGACCGGTGAGGCACATGCTCAGCGCGGTCTGGCGATCGATGCGGCCCAGCCCCCGGGTCCGGCCGACGAAGATCTCGTTGCTGTTGATGAGGGTCATGCTGTCTTCGATGCGGCGCAGGGCGTGGCTCATCCAGTCGCCGAGGCGGCTCATGAACTCGTGGTTCAGGTCGCCGTTGACGCCGCCGATGCGCATGTAGTTGAAGAGCAGCCGCTGGCCCGTCAGGGCGGCCAGCATCTCGACGATCTCGTCGCGCTCCAGGAAGCCGTACAGGATCGGCGTGATGCCGCCCAGGTCGAGGGCCAGCCAACCCATGAACAGGGCGTGGCTCGAGATGCGGTTCAACTCGCAGGCGAGGACCCGGATGTAGTCCGCCCGGCGGGGCACGGTCACGTCGAGCAGCTTCTCCGCGGCCAGGACCGGCACGTACTCGCTGAACATCGAGGCGATGTACTCGAGCGGGTCGCAGTGGCTGATGACCATGTGCCAGTCGCTGTTCTCGCAGATCTTCTCCACCCCCCGGTGGAGGTAGCCCAGCACGGGATCCAGGTCGACGATCCGCTCGCCGTCGATCTTGATGACGACCCGCAGCACGCCGTGCGTCGAGGGGTGCTGCGGGCCGATGTTGACCAGCATCTCGCCCTCGCGGAGGGTGTAGAACTCGGCCTCGCGTTCGGTGCGCGGCGGGTAGGGCGGGATGGCGTCGTAGATCGTGGCCGGCGTGTCGACGAAGAGCGAGGGATCGTCGAGCGAACGGACCTTCGTCTCGGGCGCGGTCACCGGGTGGCCTCGCGGGCGTGGCGCAGGTCGGCCGGCGTGCCCATCAGCACGGCCGGCTCTGTGGCGGCCTCCATTGGCCGCACGCCCTCGCCGGGGGAGCGGCTGGCGTCATCGGGCAGCAGGAAGTCCTTGCGGAGGGGGAAGCTGCGGTAGTCGGGCGGCATGTAGATGCGGCGCAGGTCGCGGTTGCCCTCGAAGATGATGCC
>JBAVGD010000177.1:0-3526 GCA_049684635.1 Solirubrobacterales bacterium
CCCGGGAAGTCGTACTCGTTGAGCAGGTCCTTGACCTCCTCCTCGACCAGCTCGATCAGCTCCTCGTCGTCGACCTGGTCGACCTTGTTGAGGAAGACGACCACGTGGGGAACGTTGACCTGGCGGGCAAGCAGGATGTGCTCGCGCGTCTGCGGCATCACGCCGTCGGCGGCGGAAACGACCAGGATCGCGCCGTCCATCTGCGCGGCGCCGGTGATCATGTTCTTCACGTAGTCGGCGTGGCCCGGGCAGTCGACATGGGCGTAGTGACGGTTGTCCGTCTGGTACTCGACGTGGGAGGTCGCAATCGTGATGCCGCGCTCCTTCTCCTCCGGCGCGTTGTCGATCTCCTCGAAGCTCTTTGCTTCGGTGCCGCCCTTCTCGGAGAGGGTCTTCGTGATCGCGGCCGTCAGCGTCGTCTTGCCGTGGTCGATATGACCGATCGTGCCGACGTTCACGTGCGGCTTATCGCGCTCGAACTTCTCCTTTGACATCGCTCTCCGTTCTACCTTTCGAAGTCGGGTTCTGTCTGGGTTGGCTGGTTGAGTGTGGCGGAAATGCTTTGCGGGCAGCATTCCGCTGCCTGCGGGCGAACCTCGGAAATATAGCCGGAACGAGCGTGCGCCTGCACCCGCTCGGGTGGCTGTGTGCCGCCGCCTCTCACGACGCCGCACCCACCGGCTCGCCGGCCCTGTGCTCAACGATCTCCTCGGCGATGCTCGCCGGGACCTCCTCGTAGCGCTCGAACTGCATCGTGTACGTCGCTCGGCCCTGTGTCGAGGAGCGCAGGTCGGTGGCGTAACCGAACATCTCGCCGAGTGGCACAAAGGCCTGTACTGCCAGCGCATTTCCGCGCTGCTCCTGACCCTGCACCCTGCCCCGCCGGCGGGAGAGGTCGCCGATCACGTCGCCCAGGAACTCCTCCGGGGTGACCACCTCGACCGACATCACCGGCTCCAGCAGGACGGGGTTGGCCTTGCGAGCAGCCTCCTGGATCGCCATCGAGCCGGCGATTTTGAATGCCATCTCGGAGGAGTCGACCTCGTGGTAGGAGCCGTCGATCAGTTCGACTTTGACGTCGACCATCGGGTAGCCCGCCTTGACGCCGTTCTCGAGCGCCTCCTTCATCCCCTGTTCGGCCGGGCCGATGTACTCGCCGGGGATGGCGCCCCCCTTGATCTTGTTGACGAACTCGAAACCCTCGCCCGGCGCCGGCTCGACGTTGATCACGACGTGGCCGAACTGGCCGCGGCCGCCGGTCTGGCGCACGAAGCGCGCCTCGACCTTCTTGACGTCCTTACGGATCGTCTCGCGGTAGGCGACCTGTGGCTTGCCGACGTTTGCGTCGACATTGAACTCGCGCAGCATGCGATCGACGATCACCTCGAGGTGGAGCTCACCCATGCCGTGGATCAGTGTTTGGCTGGTCTCCTCGTCGGATTCGACCTGGAACGTCGGGTCCTCCTCTCCGAGGCGCTGGAGGGCGGTGCCCATCTTCTCCTGGTCGGCTTTCGTCTTCGGCTCGATCGCGACGGCGATCACCGGCTCGGGGAATTCGATGTTCTCGAGGGCGATCGGCGCGTCGGGCGCGGCAAGCGTGTCGCCCGTGCCCGTCTGCTTCAGGCCGACGCCGGCGCAGATGTCACCGGAGTAGCACTCCTCGATCTCCTCGCGGCTGTTGGCGTGCATCATCAGCAACCGCCCGATCCGCTCGGTCTTGCCGGTCGAGACGTTGAGGACGCGGCCGCCGGCGCTGAGCTTGCCGGAGTAGACGCGGAAGTACGTGAGCTTGCCGACGTAGGGGTCGGTCATCACCTTGAAGGCGAGCGCGGCGAACGGGCCGTTGTCGTCGGCAGGGCGCTGGGCCTCGGTCGGCTCACTGTCGCCCTTGCCGGCCGGCACAAGTCCGGTGACCGCCGGCACGTCAAGCGGCGAGGGCAGAAGCTCGACGATCGCGTCAAGCAGCGGCTGCACGCCTTTGTTCTTGAAGGAGGACCCGCAGAGGACCGGCGTTACTTTGGTGTCGATCGTGGCGCGGCGCAGCGAGGCGGCAATCCGCTCGTGCGGGATCTGCTCCTCGGCGAGGTATGCCTCCATAAGCTCGTCGTCGTACTCGGCGCAGGCCTCGATCAGCTGGGTCCGGTACTGCTCCGCCTGTTCAACGAGGCCGGCCGGAATCTCCCCGACCTCGAACTCGGTTCCGAGCTCGTCCTTCCAGATCATGCCCTTCATCTCGATCAGATCGACCACGCCTTCGAAGTCGCTCTCCCGGCCAATTGGGAGCTGGATCGGAAGCGGATGCGCACCGAGGCGATCTTCCATGGTCTTCACCGCGCCGAAGAAGTCAGCGCCGGTGCGATCCATCTTGTTGATGTAGGCGAACCTCGGAACGCGGTACTTATCGGCCTGACGCCAAACGGTCTCAGACTGCGGCTCGACCCCGGCGACCGCATCGAAGACCGCGATCGCGCCGTCGAGGACGCGCAGGCTGCGCTCCACCTCGACCGTGAAGTCGACGTGGCCCGGGGTGTCGATGATGTTGACTCGGTGTCCCTTCCACTCGCATGCGGTGGCGGCGGAGGTGATCGTGATGCCCCGTTCCTGCTCCTGCTCCATCCAGTCCATGACAGCGGCGCCCTCGTGGACCTCGCCCATCTTGTGGGTGCGGCCGGTGTAGTAGAGGATGCGCTCGGTCGTCGTCGTCTTACCGGCGTCGATGTGCGCCATGATCCCGATGTTGCGGGTTTTCTCTAGGGGGAAGCTGCGTGGCATGGTCTTAAGGTAAGTGATGTATTGAAGCGGAGCAGGGATAAAAGAAAGCCGTCCGGCCGAGACCGGAATCGGCGCATGAAAAAGGCCCTCGCGGGCCCGGCGAAACGTTCAGTGAAGAAGCCTGAGCGCCTGGCGATGATAGCAGCGGCGCGACAACGTCTTCGCGCGGTGCTGCGCGCGGGTGAGCGATCGACGCGAATCGTCGATGCCAAGGCGAATCGGCTCCTCACCGGCCTTGCCAATGGTTCGGCCAAACGCTGGACGCGGAGCCTCGATGCCTGGGCAAATCGCATCCTCGTCAAGGCCAACCCGATCATCTCCCGGCAGGTCCGTCGCGCCCGCCTGATCGCGGCACGCTGCCAACGCTGGCTGCTCCGGCGGAGCGGGCCGCTGCGGACCGCCTCGATGCGCGTCATGCGGTCGGCGGGACGGCGCCTGCGACCCGTCGCACGATTGCTGTTTCGCTGCTTCGCGGCACTCGAACGAGCCCTCGCACGGTTCGCTTCCCTGGGCTCGCGCGCCAGTCATGTACTGACCCCCCAGCGAGCGATCTGCCTCGTGATCGTGGGCTCGGCCGTCTGCCTCGCCGTATCCCAGTTCGTCGACTACCACGCGGTCGAGATCGGCCAGCCGGGCTACCTCGGCCTGGCGGCGGCGGCCGCGCCGACGGTGGAATCTGAAGCGACCGGCACGGCGCATGCGTACCTGCTCGTACCGGTGGCCGCGCTGGCGGCTGTATTGGGCGCCGTCGCCT
>JBAVGD010000178.1:0-7195 GCA_049684635.1 Solirubrobacterales bacterium
GATCGGGCTGATCAACGTCCAGTACGGAATCGCCGGCGGCGAGCTCTACGTGATCGAGGCAAACCCCCGCGCCTCCCGCACGGTTCCCTTCGTCTCCAAGGCAGTGGGGGTGCCGCTGGCGAAAATCGCCGCTCGCCTGATGCTGGGCGAGAAGCTGGCCGACCTGGACCTGCCGGAGATGCCGGATGGCCACGTCAGCGTCAAGGAGGCCGTGCTTCCGTTTGCCCGCTTCGCCGGCGTCGACTCCGTCTTGGGGCCGGAGATGAAGAGCACCGGCGAGGTTATGGGCATCGCCGCCGATTTCCCGACCGCGTTCGGCAAGGCGCAGGCGGCGGCGGGCGTTTCGCTGCCTGTCGAAGGGTCGGTCTTCATCACGGTCACCGACACGGACAAGCCCGCCGCGACGCAGCTCGCCACGCGCTTCCATGACCTCGGCTTTGAGGTGATCGCCACCGGCGGCACCGCTCAGTCGATCTCCTCGATGGGGATACCGGTGACGCGGATCAACAAGCTGGGGGAGGGCTCGCCGCACGTGGTCGACCTGATCCGGGAGCGGCGCTGCGATTTCGTGATCAACACGCCGACCGGTTCTGGAGCGCGCGCCGATGGCCATGCGATTCGCACAGCGGCCGTTCGTCATGGGATCCCCTGCGTGACGACGATGACCGGCGCCTCGGCGGCGGTACGGGCGATCGCGGCGCTTAAGCAGCAAGAGGCCGATGTCCGCTCTCTGCAGGAGATCCATGGCAGGGCCGCCTCCTCTGCTCGCGCAGATGCCTGACGAAGCAAAAGTCGATAGACAACCGCTTCCGCAGGCGGGAGCGGCTGCTGCCGACCCTGTTCGTCCGTTGCCAAGGCAGAGTGCGGGAGACGACCGCGAGCGCCCGGTGCCTCCGTGGGGAAGAAGGTTGTGTGAGGTGACGGAAAACCGCGCCTCCGGCGGTTACCGCCTCTTCTCCGTGCTTGATACCGAGGGGCCCGAGCCCTTGCCCGGCCAGTTCTACATGGTCGCCTGCGAGTGTCGCTGGGAGGAGCGCGGGCAGCGCCCCTTCCTGCCGCGGGCGCTCTCGGTTGCGGAAGCGGACTGCGTTGAGGATGGCGTGCGATTGGACTTCCTGATCGAGGGCGTCGGGCCCGGAACCGAGCGGCTCTGCTGTTTGGAGCGCGGTGAGAAGGTTTGGGTCAACGGGCCCCTCGGAAATCCCTTCTCCGAACTGCGACAGCTTGCGCCGGAGGCGGCCGGGGCGATCCTCGTCGGCGGGGGCATCGGGATCGCGCCGCTTGCCCTCTTGAGGCGGCGCTTCGCGGCCCGCGGTGTCCCGGTCCGGACACTGCTTGGTTTCCGCAACAGAGCTCACTCCGGTGGGCTGGACGATCTCTTCGCCTGCTGCGAGGTGGGTCTGGCAAGCGATGACGGACATGTCGGCCACAAGGGGTACGTGACCGATCTCCTCAGCGCGATGCTCGAGGGCGACGATGCGCCAAGCGCCGCCGTCTACGCCTGCGGGCCGCCGCCGATGCTGGAAGCGGTTCGTCTCCTGTGCAGCGGGCGTGGCGTCCCGTGCGAGCTGGCGCTGGAGGCGCCGATGGCCTGCGGCTATGGCGCCTGCTTTGGCTGTGCGGTGCCGACCCCGGATGGCGGATACATGCGGCTCTGCGTCGACGGCCCGGTCGTCCGCGGCGACATGGTGGCGGCGATCGATGGTTGATCTCTGCGGCATCCAGCTCGAGCACCCGGTCATCAACGCCTCGGGCACGTTTGACGCGATCGCGGCCCGGCGGGTCTACGGCGACGCGATGCTCGACGCGTTCCCGTTTGCGGCCTTCGTGTCGAAGACGGTCACACCGTCGCCGCGACGCGGAAACGAGCCGCGGCGGATCTGGGAGACCCCGGCGGGCATGATCAACTCCATCGGTCTGCCAAACCGGGGCTTGGCGGGCTTCCTGACCGACGACCTTCCACGGCTCGCTGAATTGCCCGTGCCGCTGATCGTCTCGGCGATGGCGACCGGCCGCGAGGAGTTCGCCGGCATCGTTGCGGCCCTCGGCGACCGGGACGAGGTGGACGGGATCGAGTTGAACGTCTCCTGTCCAAACGTTCATTCGGGCCTTATCGTCGGTGAGCAGCCCTCCGAGACCGAGGCATTGCTGGAGGTTCTTCGTCCCCTCACGCCGAAGCCGCTGATCGTCAAGCTGACGCCGAATGTGGCTGACCCCGCGGCGGTTGCTGTGGCTGCCGAGCAGGCAGGTGCCGATGCGGTCTCGCTGATCAACACGATCAAGGCGAGCGCGATCGATCCTACGACGCTGCGCCCTGCAATTGGCGCGGGTTACGGCGGCCTTTCCGGCCCGGCGGTGCGGCCGATCGCGGTCGCGCAGGTTCGTGCCGTCGCGGCCGCAACGGAGTTTCCCATCGTCGGGATGGGTGGCATCTGCAACGGCGCGGACGCGCTTGAGATGATCTCAGCGGGAGCCAGGGTGGTGGCCGTCGGGACCGAGAATTTCCGGGATCCGGGGGCGGGCAGACGCATTGCTCAGGAATTATCAGAGCGACTTTCCCGGCAAACCAGGCCTAAACCTCGACTCGAGGTTTAGGTGAATTTGACGGCAAAAGGCTGAGATGCCCTTGCGCGCCCGCGACCCGCGGCTATACTCGCCGCCCACATGCCCACTTCAGTAAAGACCTCCGTCGCGGCCCCTGAGAGGTCGCTGGACCAGCGGATGGATGCACTGAGGCGAGCCAACGACATCCGCACCGCTCGGGCCAGGCTCAAGAAGGACCTGAAAGCCGGTAAGGCAAGCATCCACGCTCTCCTTCTCGACCCGCCGGAGTATGTGATGACGGCCAAGGTTTTCGACATGCTTCTCGCGGTTCCCAAGTACGGCCGGGTGAAGACGAATCGCATTCTCAACCAGTGCCGTATCTCGCCCTCGAAGACGATCGGCGGGCTTTCAGAGCGTCAGCGGGCAGAGCTGGTTTCGCAACTTCGCCGTTAGGGCCTATCGGCCGCCGCTAACGGGGCATTTCGCCGCGCTCCGTCGCTCCTGCGCGGAGCACGCCGCACTGCCTGCGTCCGGTCGATCTGCTTGGTTTGGCGGGCCGTTCATGTCCAAAGTTTTCGTCATCACCGGGCCCAGCGGGGTTGGAAAGGGGACGCTCATCGCTGAGCTGCTGCGACGCGTACCCGGCTTGGAGCTGTCGATCTCGGCAACCACGAGGAGTCCTCGCGGTGGCGAGGTCGACGGTCGTGACTACCACTTCCTCTCCGCCGAGGAGTTCGATCGTCGCGTCAAGGGCAGGGACTTCCTCGAGTTCGCCACCTATAGCGGTCATCGTTACGGGACGCTCCGCTCCGAGGTGGCCGAGCGACTTGCGGCGGGTCGCTCCGTTGTCTTGGAGATCGAGGTTCAGGGTGCCCGCCAGGTGCGGGCGGCGATGGGGGAGTCTGTCCAGGTCTTCATCGCACCGCCGGACCCGGAAGTCCTTCGGCAACGGCTTGAATCCCGCGGCACTGACAGCGACGAGGCAATCGATGCTCGGCTCAAGGTCGCGGAACAGGAGCTCGCGGCTCAAGATGAGTTTGCGCACCGGGTCGTGAACGACGACCTCGAGCGCGCTGCGAGCGAATTGGAGCAGATCGTGCGCGGCGAGCTCGGCCTGCCACTACACTCCCAGGCCGAATGATCAAACCACGCGTTGACAGGCTCCTCACGCACGCCGATTCGCACTATGCCGCTGTTGTGGTCGCGGCCAAGCGCGCGCGGCAGATAAACAGCTACTTCCACAACCTCGGTGAGGGCAGCTTCGGCGAGTATCCGCCGCCCATGGTCGAGACCCATGGGGAGAGGAACTACCTCTCGATGGCGCTGGAGGAGCTCGCCGAGGGCAAGCTCAAATACGAATACCGCGCCTGAGATGGCCAGAATCCTGCTTGGCGTAAGCGGCGGGATTGCCGCCTACAAGTCGTTGGAGCTGGCGCGCCTGGCCACCGTTGCGGGCCACGGCGTTCGGGTCGTGATGACCGAAGCGGCCCAGCGTTTCGTCGGGCCCGCCTCCTTCGAGGGCATTGTCGGCGCGCCCGTGCTGAGCTCGGAGTTCGAGCGAGATCCGCTGCGCGGCGCATTCCCCGGCGACCCACCGCCCCAGCACGATCCGATCGGCCATCTCGAGGTTGCTGCCAACTGCGATGCCTACCTGGTTGCGCCGGCCTCCGCCAACACCCTTGCCAAGCTTGCGACGGGCCAGGCGGATTCGATGCTCACGACGTGCTTTCTAGCCTGTGGCTCACCCAGGCTGGTTGCGCCGGCGATGAACGACCGGATGTATGCGGACGATGCCACCCAGGCCAACCTGGAGACCTTGCGTGCCCGCGGCGTCATCGTGATCGAGCCGGACGAGGGGTCGCTGGCTTCCCGTGGAGAGTTCGGCAAGGGCCGCCTTCCGGATCCGGCGCATCTGCTGGTAAGCGTGGAAGCAACGTTGCCCGCCGGCAATCGTCCTTGGGATGGGCTGCGCGTGCTCGTCACGGCAGGTGGAACCCGGGAGCCAATCGACCCCGTCCGCTTTCTCGGCAACCGCTCGAGCGGCCGCATGGGTATTGCGCTGGCGGCGGCCGCGGCGCGGCGCGGCGCGGATGTGACTCTGATCGCCGCCAATGTGTTCCTTCCGGAGCCCCCCGGCGTGCGCCGAATCGATGTCCAGACTGCGACCGAGCTGGCAGAAGCCGCAGCGGCGGAGTTCCTCAACAGCCACGTGCTGCTCATGGCTGCCGCTCCGGCTGACTTCCGAGCCACCGAGGTCGCGTCGCGGAAGTTGGCGCGCACGGATGGCGGGGTGGACCTTCAGCTTCAGCCGACCGAGGACATTCTGGCCGGCCTGGCCGCCACCCGGGCCGACGGGCAAACGGTGGTTGGCTTTGCCGCCGAGCATGGAGAGGGCGGAATCGATCGTGCTCGCGCGAAGCTCTCACGCAAGGGCGCGGATCTCATCGTCCTCAACGACGTCTCTGACGCCTCGATCGGCTTCGAGAGCGCCGAGAACGCCGTCACCCTCGTGAGCCGGGATGACGAGGCTGAGGTACCGAAGGCGTCGAAGGACGTAATCGCGGACGCCATCCTCGCCAGGGTGGATCAGCTGCGGAAGCAGAGCGGCCTGCCGGCCCGTTAGCCCGGGCTGGGAGCGGGCTATACTGGACGCAAGCTTTTCCACGTACAATGCCGTGTCGAGAAGTGGGCCTGGCCCACTTTTTTTTCGGCCGAAACCCGTATGAAAGCCCTCCAAAACGACATCCAGCAGCAGCTCCGGGAGCTTGACTCCGAGCTCGACTTGGTCGCACTCGAGCAGCCCGGCTCGGAGATGCTGCGCCTCTTCATCGACCACCCCGATGGGGTCGATCTGGCACTCTGCGAACGCGTGACCAAGCACCTCAATCATCTGCGAAGCGATTTCTCTCTCGAGGTTTCCTCGCCGGGGCCGAAGCACCGCCGGAGTCCAGTGTCCGAGACAGCCAAGGAGCAGCCGTGAGCAAGGAGATCGTCGACGCAATCAAGGCGCTCGAGCAGGAAAAGGGAATAGCCGCCGACAAGCTGATGGACGCGTTGGCGGATGCCCTGCTGTCCGCTTACAAGAAGACCCCGGGGGCGGCCAAATACGCGCGCGTCGACCTTGACCACGAAACCGGCGATTTTCGCGTCTTCGAGTTGATCCTGCCGCCTGAGCTCGAGGAGAAGCTCCTTGCCGAGGCGGCCGAGGCCCAAGAGGAGGAGCGCGAGATCGACCCAGAGACGGGCGAAATGCGCGAGCTCGAGGAGCCGGAACTGGATCCGGCGATGATCGCTCCCTACGAGGACCAGATCACCACTCGCGACGTCACGCCCGAAGACTTCGGCCGGATTGCCGCCCAGACCGCCAAGCAGGTGATTCTGCAGCGGATTCGCGAGGCGGAACGGATGATGATGTTCGACGAGTACCAGGACCGAGTCGGCGAGCTGATCACCGGGATCATTCAGCAGTCGGACAAGCGCTACACGCTGGTCCAGCTGCGAGAGCGGGTCGAGGCGCTGCTGCCGAAGTCCGAGCAGGTTTACAACGAGCGCTACGACCACGGGATGCGCGTCAAGGCGGTGATCACCGACGTTTCGGACTCGACCAAGGGCCCGGCGATCGTCGTTTCCCGGCGCAGCCCCGAACTGATCAAGAAGCTGTTCGAAATCGAGGTCCCGGAGATCGCCGACAAGCTCGTCGAGATAGTTGGCGTCGCCCGCGAGCCGGGCTACCGCTCCAAGATCGCCGTCGTCTCACACGCCGATGGCGTCGATCCCGTTGGCGCCTGCGTCGGCCCGCGCGGTTCCCGGGTGCGGATGGTCGTCTCCGAGCTGCGGGGGGAGAAGATCGACATCATCCCCCACAACGACGAGCCGGCACGCTTCGTCGCCAAGGCATTGTCGCCGGCACGGGTGCGTGAGGTGATCGTCGACGACGAGGAGCGTCAGGCCACCGTGATCGTTCCCGACGACCAGCTTTCCCTGGCGATCGGCCGCGATGGCCAGAACGCCCGCCTGGCGGCGCGGCTGACCGGCTGGCGTGTCGATATCAAGTCGGAGAGCGAGTTTGCCCAGGAAGAGGACATCGAGTACGCGGGCGAGGAGCAGTCAGACGGACACTGCATGGCGGTGCTTTCAAATGGCCGCCGCTGCCCGAACGCCGCGATTGCCGATTCTTCCTACTGCGGCCTCCCGCAGCATCAGGCGCTGGCTCGCTTCGAGACGAACCAGCTGGCTGTCCTGGCGGGCCTCGCCGAGGCCGAGATCGCGATTCTGGCCGACTCCGCCGCCGAGCAGGGTCAGGTGGCCGAGATAGTCGCCAAGGCGGAAGCGGGGTTCGACGAGGAGGCGTCTGAGGAAGAGGGCTCAGACGGCTCGACCGCGGGTCCTGTCGCGGGGGAGGGCACCTCCTCCTCGCAGGCTACGGAGGAGGAACCCACCCCCGCGCCACCCGCGGACGAAACGGATGAGGAGGACTCGCCTGCGCCACCTGCGGACGAGGCGGAGGAGGCACCCTCTCCTGCGCCACTCGCGGACGAGGCGGATGAGGATCTGCCTGAGGAGGCCGTCGTCGAGGACTCCGACGATAGCCAGGTGGCCGGAGAGCAGCCTCAGGGCGATGCGACTGGCGAGGGTTCCGACGAAGTCGAAG
>JBAVGD010000179.1:0-1777 GCA_049684635.1 Solirubrobacterales bacterium
CCTTCGACTCGCGCTTCGCGCGGCTCAGGATGAGGGAAATCTTGCTTGTGCTAACTCAATGGTCCTCATCCTTGTATCTCGGATTTGCTGTAAAGGGAGAGCGTTCAGGAGGTGTTGTTTGTGTCCCTGAATGCGGCGGCGGGAGCGTGTCATCCTTGGGTCTCGAACCCGCGGCTCAGCTGGCTCCGCCGCTGCGTGATGTTTGCTCGAACGGTTGCAAGGGCCTCGAGCCCGCATTGCAAGGAGGAGCACAACGTCATGCCAGAAGCGACAAGCGTGATCGGGATCGATGTGTCGAAGCGGTTTCTCGACGTCGCGCAGACCGGATCGGATCAGGTGAGACGCTGGACCAACGATGCAGCCGGCATCGCCGGGCTGGCCGAAGGTCTGGCTAAGCGGCCACCGGCGCTCATCGTTCTGGAAGCGACCGGCGGGTATGAGATGGCGGCGGTTCAGGCGATGCAGCGCACGGGCCTGCCGGTGGCGGTGGTCAATCCTCGTCAGGCGCGGGACTTCGCTCGTGCGAGCGGTCAATTGGCCAAGACGGACGCGATCGACGCCCGGATCTTGGCGAGCTTCGGCGCGGCGCTGCGGCCCGCACCTCTGCCGCCGATCGACGCTTCGCAGGCCGCGATCAGCGCCTTGGTGGCCAGGCGCCGCCAGCTCGTCGACATGCTCGTCGCCGAGCGCAATCGCCTGGAGCACGCCGAGACCACGCGGCGCTGGATCGAGGACCATATCCTTGTCCTGAAGAGCCAACTTGCCCAGGTCGATGCCGCACTCGGCCTGGCCGTGGAGAACAGCGCCGAACTGCACCACCGCCATCAGGTGCTGACCAGCGTCAAGGGCGTGGGACCGTTGACCGCCGCCGTGCTCCTCGCCGAGCTGCCCGAGCTCGGAACCATCGGACACAAGCAGATCGCAGCCCTCGTCGGTGTCGCTCCCATCAACCATGACAGCGGTCAGCATCGGGGGCAGCGGCATATCGGTGGCGGGCGGCAGTCCGTCCGCTGCGCCCTCTACATGGCCACCCTCGTCGGGGTGCGCTTCAATCCCACACTGCACGCCTTCTATCACCGTCTGCGTCAGGCCGGAAAGCGACCCAAGGTCGCCCTCGTCGCCTCCATGCGCAAGCTCATCATCATCCTCAACGCCCTCGTCCGAGACGACAAGCTATGGCAACCTCTGCCGCAAGACGGTTGCTGAGCCGCCGCGCTTGGGCGGCGAGTCGAAGGACGCACGATGGGCGCCGCACGCCTCACAAGCTGAGCTTGGCGATGAACGCCTCGACGGCGGATGTCGCGGCGCGGGTGTCGTCGGCGGCTTTGGCGCTCTGGGCTTGCAGCGTCTCGATCCGGGTCTCCTCGGCGGCGAGCTTCTCGAGGTAGCGCTTGTGGAGCGCACTGTCCTTGTCGACGCGCTCGAGGTTCGCGCGGATGCGCCCCTGGTCCTCGGACATCCCTGCAATCTCCGTCTTGATGCGCTCCTCGGCGGCGGTTTTTTCGGCGACCGCGCGGCGGAGCCGCGCCAACTCCGCGAGCGCAGCCCGGACCGCGGGATCGATAGTGGTGCTCGTGGCGATGGCGCCCAGTCGGTCGTCATTGGTATCGAGGATGCGCAAGGTTTCCTCGGTCGGGCGCTCCAGGACATAGCGCAGGCTTTGGGTCTCGCCGGGCTTCAAGTCGAGAGACGCGCGATAGGCGGACGCGGTCTCCTCCACGGTCTTGCCGGCGGGCTCGATCAGTTTCCAGCCGGGCATCAGCGGCTGCTCCACGAT
>JBAVGD010000180.1:0-1777 GCA_049684635.1 Solirubrobacterales bacterium
GTGCGACACCGAGACGCCGTGGGTCGCGCGCAAACCGCCGAAATTGTGGCGCTTCATGACGCCCTGGAAACCGCGGCCGATGCTGATGCCGGTCACATCGACGAACTGACCCGGCAGGAAATGCTCGGCGGAGAGCTCGACACCCACCTCGAGGAGCGCGTCCTTGTCGACGCGGAACTCCGCGAGCTTGCGCTTGGGCTCGACCTTCGCCTTGGCGAAGTGCCCCCGCATCGGCTTGGTCACGTTCTTGACCCGGCGCGTGCCGACGCCGAGCTGGACCGCGTTGTACTTGTCCTTCTCCTCGGTGCGGACGGCGACAACCTGGCAGTTGTCCACCTTGAGGACGGTGACGGGCACGTGGTTGCCCTCCTCGGTGAACACCCGGGACATTCCGAGCTTCAGGGCGATGAGACCGGTACGCATGATCGCCTCAGTTATTGAGCTTGATGTCGACGTCGACGCCGGCAGCGAGGTCGAGCTTCATCAGCGCGTCCACGGTCTGCGGCGTCGGCTCGATGATGTCGAGGACGCGTTTGTGGGTGCGGATCTCGAACTGCTCGCGCGACTTCTTGTCGATGTGCGGCGAGCGCAGCACAGTGAAGCGCTCGATCCGGGTCGGCAGCGGGATCGGCCCCCGCACCCGCGCGCCCGTGCGCTTCGCCGTGTTCACGATCTCGCTCGTCGACTGATCGAGCACGCGATGATCGTACGCCCTGAGGCGGATCCGTATGTTCTGGTTGTCCATTGCCATGGGGCGTACTCCGACTCTCCTACTTTATAATATCCGCGACCACTCCGGCGCCGACGGTCTTGCCGCCCTCGCGGATGGCGAAGCGCAGGCCCTTCTCCATCGCGATGGGGGCGATGAGTTCCACCTCCATCGAGATGTTGTCGCCGGGCATCACCATCTCCGTGCCTTCCGGAAGCTTGATCGTCCCGGTCACATCCGTGGTCCGGAAGTAGAACTGCGGACGGTAGTTCGAGAAGAACGGCGTGTGCCGCCCGCCCTCCTCCTTGGTCAGCACATAGGCCTCGCACTTGAAGTTCGTGTGCGGCGTGATCGAGCCCGGCGCCGCCAGCACCTGGCCGCGCTCCACTTCCTCGCGCTTGGTGCCCCGCAGGAGCGCGCCGATGTTGTCGCCGGCCTCGCCCTGGTCCAGGAGCTTGCGGAACATCTCGACGCCCGTCACCACCGTCTTGATCGTGGGCTTCAAGCCCACGATCTCGATCTCGTCGTTCACCTTCACGATCCCGCGCTCCACGCGCCCCGTCACCACCGTGCCGCGGCCGGAGATCGTGAACACGTCCTCGATCGGCATCAGGAACGGCTGGTCCTTGTCCCGCTTGGGCTGCGGGATCGCGGCGTCAACCGCATCCATCAATCGCAGGATGCTGTCGTGGCCCATCTCCTTGTTCTTCTCTTCGAGCGCCATCAGCGCCGAGCCCCGAACGATCGGGATCGTGTCGCCCGGGAACTGGTACTTCGAGAGCAGCTCTCTGACTTCCAGCTCGACCAGGTCCAGGAGCTCCGGGTCGTCCACCATGTCCACCTTGTTCAGGTAGACCACGATCGCGGGCACGCCCACCTGGCGCGCCAGCAGGATGTGCTCGCGCGTCTGCGGCATCGGACCGTCCGCCGCCGAGACCACCAGGATCGCCCCGTCCATCTGCGCCGCGCCCGTGATCATGTTCTTCACGTAGTCCGCATGGCCCGGGCAGTCCACGTGCGCGTAGTGCCGGTTCTTGGTCTGGTACTCTACGTGCGCCGTCGAAATGG
>JBAVGD010000181.1:0-4647 GCA_049684635.1 Solirubrobacterales bacterium
ATCGTGGACTTCACCGCGGCGTCGATTTCAGACGCGTCGAGGCCGTCCGGAAGGACCGTGCGCGTCAGCTGGGGCAGCGAGCGCGCCTCGCGCGGGTAGTCGCACTCATGGGTTACCCCGACGACGCTCTCGCCCAAGCCGAGCGCAAAGAGCATCTCGGTGGCTGACGGTACGAGACTTGCAACGCGCATTCGTCGGCTCAATATCGCACTCTGGGCCATCTGGCGGAGTGGAAAGCTATATTCCCTAACGCCGAATGGCCGAAGACGACCTCCCCCGAAGTACCCGGGTCACATAACCGATGAGCGCCCTTCTGCTCGTCTTTCTTCTTGTGCTGGTGGCCGTGAACGGCTTCTTCGTCGCGGCGGAGTTTGCGCTGGTGCGAAGCCGCCGGGGCAAGATCGAGCAGTTGGCCAAGGAAGGGGAAAGCGGCGCCGAGGAGGTCATCGAGCAACTCGACAAGGTCGATGAATCGCTCTCCGCCTGCCAGGTCGGGATCACGATGGCCTCGATCGGGATCGGATTCCTCGGCGAGCCCTCGCTCGCACGGCTGTTCGAACCCATCTTCGGCGGGCTTTCCCACGGCGTTGCGGTCGCGCTGGCCGTTGCGCTCGCCTTTGCGCTTGTAACGGCGGTTCACATCAGTATTGGCGAGCAGGTTCCAAAGATGCTCGCGATCAACGACGCCGAGCGAACCGCCCGGCGCGTGGCCCGCCCACTCAACTGGTTCCGGGCGGCGACCGCACCGCTGACGATTGGGTTGAGCAGGATCTCCAACGCAATCGTCCGGCTCTTCGGGGTCGATCCAACGGATATCGAGGAGCGGCATACCGCCGAGGACCTCAAGCAGATCATCGATCGCTCGAAGCTGGGTGGCACGCTCGATCCTGGCGAGGCCGGAATGCTGGGCGGCGTCTTTCACCTCCACGAGCAGGAGGCTCGCGACGTGATGACCCCGATTCCCGCCGTGGTTACGGTCGACGCCTCGGAGACGGCCGAGATCGCGCTGCGTCGCTGCGTTACCTCGGGGCACACGCGGCTGGTGGTGATCGAGGATGAGAATCCCGATCGCGTCAAGGGCATCGTTCACAACAACAGCCTCGCCCGGCTCTACATGAGCGATGGGGCGGAGGCCGTGATCGATCCCGTAGTGCGCGACGCTTTGATCGTCCCCGAGACCCGTCCCCTCGACGACCTCCTACACGACCTCCAGGTGCAGCGGACCTCGCTGTCGGTGGTCGTCGACGAGTACGGGCGCACGGTCGGGATCGTCACCGTCGAGGACATCCTCGAGGAGGTGGTGGGGGAGATCGAGGACGAGACAGACCCCCGCGCAGCCGCGCTTCGCCAGCTCGCCAGCGGTGAATGGTTCGTACGGGGCCACGTCTCGCTCGGCGATCTCGCCGACAAAGGAATCGACCTGCCCGTCGACAGCGACGCCTACAACTCGATTGGGGGGTACGTCTTCGGCGAGCTGGGGCGGCTGCCGAAGCGTGGCGACACGGTGACGGCAAATGGCTACACGATCCGGGTCGAGTCGGTGCGGGAGAATCGGATCGAGGCCGTTCGGATCAAGAACCTGTTCCAGAATGACCACGGCGCGGATGAGGCCGAGTGACGCTGCGCGATACGGCCCCGTCCCGGTGTCCCGCGTAGCGCTGCTACGCGGAAACCGTGCCGTGACCGTCTCGCTTGGTCATCGATCTCCCCGGTCTCGCGCTCATTCTGAAACAGGTTCTTAGAGCTCGTCCGGCTCAGGCAGATAAGCGGTTCCGTCCGGCTGGGCGCCTAGGTTCCCCGAGCAACCCACCGTCCGCCGAACCCTGGAGGTACCGCATGTGGGTTGTGCGCTTGAGTGACAAGCAGCTGGAGGTCCTGAGAGCCCTTCTGCGCTCAGAGGAGCATCTCGGCCCGGCGCTCAGCGGGGCGGTCGAGGCTCTTGACCTTGCCCGCTGGGACGAGCTGCCCGAGGCCGAGCTCCCCTGGGACGAAGTTGAGGCGATCGCCCGACGCCAGGGCATCTCTGTCGCCGACGTGATCTGGGACCTCGCCGGCAAGAGATAGCTGCCCTAGGAAGCCAACTCGATAGAGGGAGCGGTCGCTCGGCCAGACAGGTTCTTAGGAACTATCCAGTTAGGGCCGTAGCCAGGGGCCCCGATTCCCCTGCCGGGATAGGCCCCTAGTCGTAGCTGTAGAAGCCGGCGCCGGACTTGCGGCCAAGTTTCTCTTCGCCGACCATCTCAACCATCAGACCGGGTGGCTTGTGGGCCGGCTCGGAGGAGTCGGCGTAGAGCGCGTCTCCGATCGCCTCGGCAACGTCGAGCCCGACGAAGTCGAGCAGGGCAAGCGGCCCCATTGGATGTCCGGCGCCCAGTTTCATGCAGGCATCGACCTCGCCGGGGTCCATTCCGGTGCGCTCGACCATTCGCACGGCGTCGAAGAGGTAGGGGAAGAGAAGGCGGTTGACGACGAAGCCCGCCTGGTCGGGAACCTCGACGGCGGTCTTGCCAAGCGCGGCGCACCAGGCAAGCGACTTCTCGCGCGTCGAGTCGGTGATGCCGTCCGGGAAGCAAACCTCGACCAGCTGCATCCGCGGCACCGGGTTGAAGACGTGGAGGCCGAAGAGGCGGCCCTCGATGCCGCTTGCCTCGGCGATTTCCGCGATTCCGAGGGAGGAGGTTGTGCTCGCCAGATCGGCATTCGGACAGGCCTCCGCAACCGCTCGCAACACCTCGCTCTTTGGCCCAACTTCCTCGATCACCGACTCGACGACGATGTCGCAATCGGCAAGATCGGCAGGGTCGGTCGTGACCCGCAGGCGCGAGGAATCGGCGCCCTCGATCTTGCCGCAGGCGGCGACGACCTTCTCCTCTGCCCGCCATGCGGACGCCTCGCTACGGGCCAGCAGAATCGTGTCGGCGGTGGTCGTGGAGACCGCCGCGAGGCCGGTGGCGATAGCGCCGCTGCCGGCGATCCCAGGACTCTCGTATCCGTTGCCGGTGCTCATCAGGACGGGGTTCCTATCACAGACGCCTCTGGCTGACCCGCCAGTCAACTTGGTTAGAGTTGGCTCAGCTGGCGATTCGAACGGAGGCTTCGATGGCAGAGAACGGCAAGAGCAGTTTCGGCGGTCGAGAGGTTGTGATCGTTGAGGCGGTGCGGATTCCAATTGGGCGCGGCCATGAGGAGAAGGGCTACTACAAAGACGTCCACGCTTCGAATCTGCTCGCCAAGGTCTACGCCGAGGTGATCGAGCGGGCCGGCATCGATCCCGCCGAGGTTGAGGACGTGGTCGCCGGCTGCGTGCAGCAGTTCGGCGAGCAGGGCCTCAACGTCGGTCGTAACGCATGGCTCGAGGCCGGTCTGCCGATGGAGACCCCGGCAACCACCGTCGATCGCCAGTGCGGCTCCGCGCAGCAGGCTGTCAACTTCTCCGCCGCGCTGATTGCCTCCGGCGTCCACGACGTGATGATCGGCGGCGGGGTCGAGCACATGGGCCACATCTCCTTTGGCGACAGCGTCTCGGTCATGCAGGAGCACGGGATGGCGTTCTCGCCGCAGCTGATGGAGCGCTACAACCTCGTGCCGCAGGGGATCTCGGCGGAGATGATCGCCGACCAGTGGGAGATCCCTCGCTCGGAGCTCGATGAGCTCGGCTTGCGTTCCCACCAACTCGCCGCCAAGGCGACCGAGGAGGGGCGCTTCGAGCGCGAGATCGTCCCCTTCAGCGTCAACGGCGACACCTACGTCGCCGATCAGGGGATCCGCCCCGACACCTCGCTGGAGAAGCTCTCCCAGCTGAAGCCCGCCTTCAAGGAGGACGGCAAGGTCACCGCCGGCAACTCCTCACAGGTGTCCGACGGCGCCGCGGCGGTTCTCCTCATGGCCCGCGAGAAGGCCGACGCGCTTGGATTGACACCGCGGGCCCGCATCTATGACCAGACGACGGTCGGGGTCGACCCGGTGATCATGCTGACCGGGCCGATTCCGGCAACCCGCAAGCTGCTCGATCGCAACGGGATGACGATGGACGACATCGACCTGGTCGAGATCAACGAGGCGTTTGCGTCGGTTGTCGCCGCCTGGCGCCGCGAGCTCGAACCGGACATGGATCGGGTCAACGTCAACGGCGGCGCGATCGCGCTTGGCCATCCGCTCGGTTCGACCGGCGCACGGCTGATCACCACGCTCCTGCACGAGATGGAGCGCTCCGACAAGGAGATGGGCCTGGTGACGATGTGCTGCGGCGGCGGTTTGGGAACCGGCACCCTGATTCAGCGGATATAGATCCGTCCCGAAGCGGGGCCCAGCCACCCGGTGCGCAGCACTCCGGAGCGGCCCGCAACACGGTTTAGAGGTATTTCATGCAAACCGTGTTGCGGGCGGGCCTTTGGGCGATTGCGGGTGCCCGTCAGGCGGCGGTTGGTTCAGCCGCCACCGGGGCGCCGGTCTCGAGTGTGTACTCGGAGGGGTCGAAGTGGCGGGTCGCCTGACGGAAACTCCAAGAGGTTCCGGGCCAGAGCGTTCGATTGCGACCGTGCGCGTCCAGGTACCAGCTGGCGCAGCCGCCCTCGGTCCAGACGGTCCCGGCCATCTTCGACTGCAGGGTGTCGTTGAAGGCCATCTGAGCCTCGAGGCGCGCCTCGA
>JBAVGD010000182.1:0-11078 GCA_049684635.1 Solirubrobacterales bacterium
CTCCCGGACATAACCCTGATCTTGCCGGTCTTCATCGCCGGCGAGCAGCTCGGATTTGCCGCCTGCCGCGCCCACCACGCCGACATCGGTGGCCCCACCCCGGGAGGAATGCCGGCCCGCTCCCGGACCCTCGACGAAGAGGGCGTCGTGATCCCCCCCACCCGCGTCGAAGCCGGCAGGCTGGAGGCGCTTGCGTCCCAGATGCGCTCTCCGCGCCAGCGGCTCGCCGACCTGCGAGCGCAGAGCGCCGCAAATCGCGTCGGCGAGCTGCGCCTCTGCGAGCTGGCCGAGCGCCACGGCCTCGACCGGCTCCGCAACGGCATGGAGGAGATCCTCGCCTACGCCGAGCGCCGCACCCGAGCTGCCCTGACGACGCTTCCCGATGGCTCTTACCGAGCTGCCGACGTGGTCGAAGACGACGCCGGCGGAGCCCCAGGCGATGTGGCGTTGCAGGTCGAGGCGACGATCAGCGGCGACCGGCTCACGCTTGACTTCAGCGGCACCGACCAGCAGGTCGAGAGCAACCTCAACTGCCCTCTCTCGGTCACCAAGTCGGCGGCGTTCTTCGCCGTCCGCGTCCTCACGGATCCGGATGCACCCGCCTCGGCCGGCGCCTACCGGCCGATCGAGGTGATCGCCCCGGAGGGATGCCTCCTAAACGCCCGCTATCCCGCGGCGGTCGCCGCCGGCAATGTCGAGACCTCCAGCCGCGTCGCCGATCTCGTGATCTCAGCGCTGGCTGCAGCCCGGCCGGTGCCCGCCCAGGGGCAGGGCACGATGAACAACCTGACGCTTGCAAACCAGGAGTTCACCTACTACGAGACGCTCGGCGGCGGCCAGGGCGCCTGTCCGGATGCGGACGGTCCGAGCGCGCTCCATGTCGCGATGTCGAACACGCTCAACACGCCGATCGAGGCGCTCGAGAGCGAATTCCCACTCCGGGTACGTGAGCTGTCGCTCCGCTCCGGTAGCGGCGGCGCCGGCCGGCATCGCGGTGGGGACGGCATCGTGCGGGAGATCGAAGCCCTTGCCCCGATGAGATACACGCTGATCACCGAGCGACGGCGGCACCCACCCGCTGGTCGCGACGGCGGCAGCAACGGCGAGCGGGGCAGGAACCTGCTTAACGGGCAGGCCGTGCCGAGCAAGGCCGAAGGGGACCTACGCCCGGGCGATCTGCTCAGAATCGAGACGCCCGGAGGCGGCGGCACCGGAACGCCGGACAGGGGCAACGCGTAGGGGGCGAACCGCCCTCAGCGGGTACCCACTTTCGAGAACCACCTGACCTTAAGAAGGATTAATTTGGCGATTTGGCCGTCCTCGTCTAGAATGCGCGGCCTTGGCGGGTTGTCCGCCTGGATGGGGTTTTAAGCGCCGAACCTCCCCACCAGTCACTGTATTAACGAGCCTTCTCAGGTACACGTTTCAAAATGCCGATCGCTTTAAAGGAATGGGCCGTAACCGTGCGTGCCCTTGCTGAGGGTGAGCAACTGCTCACGCTGCGCAAGGGAGGTATCCGCGAGGAGAACAAGAACTTCGAGCTCGAGCACGAGCGGTTCTTCCTCTACCCCACCTTCGACCACCAGCGGAATAACCTCGTTCGCGAGTCCCACCATCCGGAGCTGCGCCGCGCCCTCGAGGAGGGGGTCTGGCCCGACGAAGAGTCGCCGCCCAGGGCTCTGATCCAGGACGGTGGCATCCCGCAACCGGATCGCGTCCGCCTGCGCTGCTGGGCGGAGGTGACCGATCACCTGACGATCAGCAACCCTCGCATCGTCGACGAACTTTCGCCGTTCTACGTCTGGACCCCCGACTACGCGGAGAAGCGACTCAACTGGAAGCGACGGCACCCCCTGCACATCCTGCTGCTTCGAGTGCATCGCATTCCACGCCCGGTCACGGTTCGGGTTCGGGACGAGTACCACGGCTGCCGCTCGTGGGTCGAAATAGACCGCGAACTTCCGTTCGAGGGGACCCCCGTGATGGCGGATGAGGAGTTCGACCGCGCCCGGCAGGAGATCCATTCGCTCTGCTCCGACGCCGAGCTCGTGCTGGCCTGATACCCGTCCGGCCTGCGTATATCTGCGTCCTCCCTCGCTCGCGTGCAGAGCACGCCACGCTCAGTGCGTCCTTGATCTACTTGGCCGGATCGCCCTCAGAACGCCCTCGGCGGAAACAGTAATCTCGCGCCATGCCGTGGGTCGAGACGCAATCGCTGAGCTTTACCGCCCGTCATGACAGCGGCGACGCGGCCTTTGCGGAGCGCACCCTCGACCGCATGGAGGTCCTTCGGCTGCGCCTGGAGGACCGTTTCAAGGAAGTACCAGGCGATGTCACCGTCGTGGTGCACACCAACCCCGCGCTGCTGGCAATGGCGCATCCGTTCCTGCCGGCAGCGCGCTGGTCGGCGGCGCCGGCCGGTCGCCGCTACCTCGCCGGCTGGGCGATGGCAACGGAGTTGCACGTGCTCAACGACCTCCACATGGAGCGCCGGGCGGCTGGCGATGATTCCCGCGAGGCGCTCCGGGGCACCGCCGAGCGCCTCTATGCGCAGCTCGTCGTCGCTGCGAACAATCCTGACCTGCCTCCATCGTGGACCCCCCGCCGCTTCGCCCGCTACCTCGGCTGGGCCTGGCTCGTCGAGGGAGCAGCGCAATATTTCGCTCGCCAGGTCGGCCTCTACCGCGCAGCCGTGATCCGCCGCCTGCGAGAGAGTGCTCGGCCCTCGTTCCCGCCATCGCGGCGCGACGCGGTAATCCTCGGAGGCACGATCTTCGACCTGCTCGAGACCGAACGCGGGCCCGAGGCCTGCGAGCGGCTCGCCCTCAGCATCCTCCCCGGCGGCTCGACCCCCACCCTGGAATCCGCCTTCGACGCCAGGGTCGGCGAGATCGAGGACGCCTGGCGCGACTACCTGCGGGCGATCGCACGCCCCAGCGCCGGCTAACTGGCGCCCGGCGTACCCTCCAGCACTTCCCGAGCGAGGTCCACAACCGCTTCCGCGACGAGAACATGGCGGGGACCGGCGGCGAGAAAATCAGGCACGTCGAAACCCGGCGCCCGCTTCAGCATGCTGGGGATGCCGTGCTCGGTGAGCAGGCCCTGGATCATTTCTGCCTCCGCCTGACTCTGGGCATAGGCGACCTTGACGAGCCTGCCGCTACTCGACGACGAGCTGTGCATCCTCGATCTCGCCGTCGCGGATCCAGAAACCCCTCACCTCGGGCGCATCAGGGTCGGCCAGCGAAACGATCAGGTAGACGGCTTCGGGCCACCCGGCCAGATTGACGTCGGTCTGCGAGGGGTAGGCCGCGCTCTTCGTATGCGAGTGGTAGATGGCCACCAGTTCCTCGCCGGCATCTTCGATCTCGCGCATCAGGCGGAACTGCTCCCTGGCGTCGATCGAGTAGCGAAGCGGACTTGCCTCGGCGTTCTCTGCCCGGTGAACCGTTCGCGCCTCGCCGTCCGCGCCACCCACCATCCCGCAGCACTCATCCGGCAGATCCTCGCGCGCATGCGCGACGAGCTCGTCGATCAGGCCCCTGGCAATCCTCATCTACGGCTGCCGGCCTGGACCTACCACCAGACGGTGGAGTCCAGGTTCTCGATGTCGTCGATCGGTTTGGTGTAGACGCCGGAGGAGAGGTACTTCCAGCCGTCATCTGGGATCAGGAAGACGACATTGCCGCTCTCGAGCTCGCCGGCAATCCGCACCGCGATCGCCGCGATCGCGCCCGAGGAGACGCCGGCGAAGATTCCCTCCTCGTCCAGCAGCCGCCTCGTCCAGACGATCGCGTCGCGGTTCGAGACCATGATCTTCCGGTCCAGGAGCGAGATATCGATAATCGGCGGAATGAAGCCGTCCTCCAGGGAGCGCAGGCCGTGCACCATCTCCCCCTGCATCGGCTCGGCGGCGACGATCAGCGTGTCGGGGTTGTGCTCCTTCAGCCGGCGGCCGTTGCCCATCAGCGTGCCTCCGGTGCCAAGGCCACCGACAAATGCCGCCACCTCGTCCAGCTCTTCGAGGATCTCGACCGCGGTGCCCTCGTAGTGGGCCCGCGGGTTGGCCTCGTTGCCGTACTGGTAGGGCATGAAGTAGCTGGGGTCCTTGGCCATCTCCTGCGCCAGCTCCACGGCGCCGTTCGATCCCTTCGGACCCTCCGAATAGACGATCTCGGCCCCGTACATCCGCAGGAGCTGCGTCCGCTCCTGGGTGACGTTGTCGGGCATCACGACCTTCAGGGGATAGCCCTTGCGCCGGCAGATCATCGCCAGCGAGATGCCCGTGTTGCCGGAGGTCGGCTCGAGGATCGTCTGGCCGGGCTGGATCAGATCCTCAGCCTCGGCCGCCTCGATCATCGCCTTCGCAACCCGGTCCTTGACCGATCCGGTCGGGTTGCGGCCCTCGAGCTTGGCGTGAATATGGACTCCCGGCTTTGGCGAGAGACGGGGCAGCTCGACCAGCGGCGTATTACCGATCGACTCGATGATGTTGGCGAAGCGTCCGCCGCACGGCCGGTCGCGTAGATCGTTCCGAAGCATCACGGTCATCCTGACACTTCAAAAAGTATAGGCACGGCCCACTGCCGCTCAGCCACCGGCCATCGCCGGCAGGATGACGACCGTGTCGGTGTCGGAAGCCGCTGTATCGAGCCCATCGAGCACGCGCACGTCCTCGTCGTTGAGATAAACGTTGACGTAGCGATTGAGCTCCCCGTCGGCGCCAAAGAGCTGAGACTCGGTGTCGGGATGGGCGGACGTCAGGGCCCGCAAGACCTCTCCTACGGTTGAGCCGCCCGCCTCGACCTCGGGCTCACCGCCTGTCTGGGCCCGCAACACCGGTGGAATCTTTACGGTTGCCATGTCTCGCAAACCTACCGGCTAGCCGGCGCAGAAGAGCTCGTAGTCGGGGAACTTACCGAGCTCTGACTCGGGTATCTCAGCTGCATTCTCGCCACAAATCGGGCAGCTGGGGTCGCGGCGAACCTTCAGCTCGGTGAACCTCGTCGCGAGCGCCTCGAACAGGAGCAGGCGGCCGATCAGCGGCTCACCCACTCCAAGGACGAGCTTGATCACCTCGTTTGCCTGCAGCAGGCCCATCGTCCCGGCCATGACTCCGAGCACGCCGTTCGCCGAGCAGCTCGGTGCCAGCTCGGCCGGCGGTGGGGTCGGATAGAGGCAGCGATAGCAGGGCCCCTCAAAGGGACCGAAGGTCGAGATCTGCCCGTCGAAACTGAGGATCGAAGCGGAAACGACCGGCTTGCGCAGCCGCACTGAAGCATCGTTAAGGAGGTAGCGGGTCGGGAAGTTGTCGGCGCCATCGACGATCACGTCGTAGCCGTCGAGGATCTCGATGATGTTCGAGGCGTCCAGGCGCACCCTGTGCTCGACCACCTTGACGTCCGGGTTGAGCGCCTCGATCGTGAGCCGGGCCGAGGCCGTCTTCGGCATTCCGACTCGCTGGGTGTTGTGGATGACCTGGCGCTGCAGGTTGGAGGCGTCGACCGCGTCGTCATCGACCAGCCCGAGGGTTCCGATGCCGGCGGCAGCCAGGTACAGAGCGGCCGGCGCGCCGAGCCCCCCGGCGCCGACCAGCAGCACCTTCGCGTTCAGCAGCTTCAGCTGGCCCTCGACGCCAACCTCCGGCAGCAGCGTGTGACGGGAGTAGCGCTCGCGCTGCTCGGGGGTCATCCCCTCAGCCGCGACGACCGGCAGTCCCTGCTCCTGCCAGGCGAGAATGCCGCCGGCCATCGAGGCGACGTTCTCGTAGCCAAGCTCCTGCATCTGCGCGGCAGCGATCGCCGATCGGTTGCCCGAGCGGCAGTAGAGGATCGTTCGCGCGGCCTTGTCGGGGGCCGCGGATTGGATCTCGTCCGCAAGCAACCCCGGCGGCACCAGCTTCCCGCCCTCGAGGTGAGCCTCCTGGAACTCGTGCGGCTCGCGGGTGTCGACCAGCACCACCTCGCCACGTCCGAGCTCCTCCGCTGCCTCGAACGGCTCGATCTCCTCTATCGGCGCCTGAACGCGCTTGGTGTCAGCACCAGTGGCCACGATGCGAATCTCCTGAATCCGGATCAGCTTTTACTTCAAAAAGTATAGCGCCCTCGGGAATCCACCCCTCGCCCCGGTCGCGGGGTGTCCGGTGCCGCCGTATGTGCGGGATCCTGAGGTCGGTCTTAGAAACAGGTTCTAGCCGAGACTCGGGCGCATCTGGCGCAGGCGCCTTACCCGCTCCTCGATCGGCGGATGCGTCGAGAAGAGGCCGGCGATGCCCTTGCTTGAGAAGGGCTTGACGATGTAGAGAGGCTCGGCGGCCTGGTTGACCTGCATCGGCATCTGCGTGGCCCCCTGCTCCAGGCGCAGCAGAGCGCTGGCCAGCGACTCGGGATTGCCGCAAATCTCAGCGCCACCGGCGTCGGCCGCGTACTCGCGCTGGCGGGAGATCGCAAGCTGGATGATCGACGCCGCCAACGGCGCCAGCAGGAACATCGCGAACTGTGCGACGAAGCCCAGCGGCGAGTTGTTGTCGTCGCCGAACCAGAGCAGCATGTAGGCGATATAGGTGATCGCGGCACCAATGCTGGAGGCAACCGACTGGATCAGGATGTCGTGGTTGCGGATATGCGTGAGCTCGTGCGACAGGACGCCGCGCAGCTCGTCGTCGGAGAGCAGGCTCAAGATCCCGCGAGTGACCGCGACGGCGGAGTGCTTCGGGTTGCGGCCGGTCGCGAAGGCGTTGGGCTGGTCCTGGGGGATCACGTAGAGGCGAGGCATCGGCAGCCCGGCCCGCGTCGTCAGATCGCGAACCGCCTGGTAGAGCTTCGGCGCTTCGGATTCGGAGACCGGTTTGGCCCGGCTCATCGACAGCGCGAGTTTGTCGCTGAAGAAATAGGAGAAGAAGTTGATGACCAGGGCGAAGCCGAGAAAGAGGAGCGTGGTGCTGGGATTGCCGCCGCTTACGAGCCAGCCGATCGCGACCAGCAGCCCCGAAAGCGAAGCCATCAGGATCGTCGTGCGCAGGGTCGCCCCGAAGGTCGATTGCTTGGTGGTGCTCATGCCGGTCCGCTCCTCCGTCGGGTTTGCCGGATAATTATGACGCAGTGCCATAACCGACTGGTTCAGTAGGATTTGGGAATGTTGTTCTCGACGAAAGCGGAGTACGGAGTTCGTTTGATGGTTGAGCTCGGCAGGGCGCCGGGCTCGGCGCCCGTATCCCTCAGCACGGTGGCCGAGGCGGAGCACCTGCCCCTCTCCTATCTGGAGCACCTCGTCGCCAAGCTGCGGAAGGCAGGGCTCGTCACCTCGACAAGGGGTGCGCATGGCGGCTACCGCCTGGCGATGCCGGCCGACGACATCACCCTCGACGTGGTGGTCGAGGCGCTCGAAGGCCAGATCGCACCGATGGAGTGCTTCCACGAAAGCCCCGACGGCAAGGTGCTCTGCTCGCACGAGAGCGACGACCACGGTTGCGCGACGAAGCTGCTGTGGACCCGAGTGCAGGGCGGCGTCACAAAAGCCCTGGCCGGCACGACCCTGGCCGAGCTCGTCGAGTTCTCAGGCAACGGTGACAGAGATGCCACCGCGGTCGGCAGCGCCGCCTAACCCGAACCAGAAACGGAGTGAGATTTGGCTGAGCTGGAGATACGCAATCTGCACGTGAGCGCGGAGGGCAAGGAGATCCTCCGCGGCCTCAGCCTTGACGTGGAGAAGGGCAAGGTCCATGCCCTGATGGGCCCGAACGGGTCGGGCAAGTCGACGCTCGCCAACGCGATCATGGGTCACCCGTCGCTGGAGGTGACCGACGGGACCATCGTCTTCAAGGGGGAGGACCGGACCGAGGCGGCTCCCGACGAGCGCTCGCGCGCCGGTCTCTTCATGGCGTTCCAGTACCCGGTGGCGATTCCGGGCGTCTCGGTCAGCAAGTACCTGCGAATGATCCTCAACGCGCATCGCGAGGCGCGCGGCGAAGCCGAGATCAAGATCAAAGATTTCGCCAAGCTCGCCCAGGAGGCCATGGAGCTGGCGAACATCCCTCGGGATTTCTCCAGTCGCTATCTCAACGACGGTTTCTCGGGTGGCGAGAAGAAGCGGATGGAGCTGCTTCAGCTTGCCCTGCTGCAGCCTGAGATCGCGATCCTCGACGAGACCGACTCGGGCCTTGACATCGATGCGCTGCGGACCGTGGCCGAGGGCGTCAACAAGTTTGCGGGCCCCGACATGGGCGTCCTGATCATCACCCACTACCAGCGCATCCTGCACCTGGTCAAGCCGGACTTCGTCCACGTGATGTTCGAGGGACGGATCGTCAAAGAGGGTGGCCCCGAGCTGGTCACGCAGCTTGAGGAGAAGGGATACGGCTGGATCCGCGAGGAGGTCGCGGCGGGCACTTCCGCCTGATCACCTATGGAGCCGGCGATGACCAAGCTCTCCGCTCCGCAGTCTGCATTCCCTATAGAGAAGGTACGCGCCGCGTTCCCGGCCTTGGAGCGAGAGGTGCACGGCCGGCCCGTCGCCTATCTCGACAGCGGCGCCAGCGCCCAGCGGGTGCTGGCTTCGATCCAGGCCGTCGACCGCTACGAGCGGGCCCACCACTCAAACGTCCACCGCGGCTCGCACACTCTTTCGGCGGAGGCAACAGCCGCTTACGAGGGGGCGCGAGCAACCGTCGCCGATCACCTCGGCGCCGCCGACCGCCGCGAGGTTCTCTTCGTTCGCAACGCGACGGAGGCGATCAACCTCGTGGCTCGAGCCTGGGGTGACGCGAATGTCGGCGCCGGCGACCGCATCGTGCTCACCGAGATGGAGCACCACTCCAACATCGTGCCGTGGCAGCAACTCGCCGAGCGAGTGGGAGCCGTGATCGACTGGGTGCCGGTCACCGACGAGGGCCTGCTCGAAATGGAAGGTCTCGCAAACCTCCTTGCGCGGAAGCCGAAGCTGCTGGCGGTGACCCACGTTTCGAACGTCCTCGGGACGGAGAATCCGATTGCGGAGATCGCCCGGCTGGCGCACGATGCGGGCGCCCTGGTCTTGGCCGACGGCGCCCAGGCAGCACCCAAGCTGCCGCTGGACATAGCTGCGCTCGGCGTCGACTTCTACGCCCTCACCGGCCACAAGCTCTACGCCCCGACCGGGATCGGGGCGCTCTGGGGAAGGCTCGACCTGCTCAAGCAGATGCCTCCGTTCCTGGGCGGCGGTTCGATGATCCGCAAGGTGACGAAGGAGGGAACGACCTACGCCGACCCGCCGGCTCGGTTCGAGGCCGGTACCCCCGCGATCGCGCAGGCAATCGGGATGGCCTCCGCTCTGCGCTGGCTCGACGCTCTCGGCATGGATGCCGTCTTAGGCCACGAGCGCCAGATCACCGAGTACGCGCTCCTCCGCCTTGAGGAGGTTCCGGGACTGCGCGTGTTCGGTCCCCCGCGCGGGCCCCAGCGCGTCGGACCGGTGTCCTTTGAGCTCGATGGAGTTCACGCCCATGACGTGTCCGAGATCCTGGACCGCCACGGCGTTGCCGTGCGCGCCGGCCATCACTGCGCACAGCCGCTGATGGACCGCCTCGGCGTCGCCGCCACCGCCCGGGCCAGCTTCGGCGTCTACACCACTCCGGAGGAGATCGACCGCCTGGTCGAGGGTCTCCACGACGCCCGCAAGGTCTTCGGCCTCACCAACTGACCGCCCGAATCATCTTTTCAATGCATTACATGGAAAAGATGATTCGCAAGCAGTGCAGCGCGCAGGCGCTGCGCTAGCCTCGCTACATGGACGAGCTCTACCGCGATCAGATCCTCGAGCACTACAAGCGGCCACACAACTTCGGTCGCCTCGAGAACCCCGACCTCGAGTTCGAGGACAACAATCCGTTCTGCGGCGACGAGCAGCATGTGACGATTCGCCTCGACGAGGAGGGGCGAGTCGCGGAGATCGCCTTCGAGGGCAAGGGCTGCGCGATCTCAACCGCGGCGACGTCTCTGCTCACCGACGAGCTCGCCGGCAAGAGCCGCGAGGAGCTGCTGCACCTGCCCAAGGAGTTCGTCCTCGACCTGCTCGGCATCGACATCTCAGCGACGCGGATGAAGTGCGCGATGCTGGGCCTCAAGGTGGTCAAGAGCGCCAGCCTCGGCGAGCCGGCCGATTGGGAGGACGAGGGTGAGCCCGGCGACCCCGCTGAGGCGGCCGCCGGCCCCGACTCCCTCTAGTGACCTGAGTCAGCTGCGTTTCAGGCCGCGTCTTCCGCTTCGGCCTGCGACTGCTCGCTCGGAGTGATGATCGCGAACACCCCGCCCTGCGGGTCATGGACGACGGCAAAGCGCCCGACCGGGATGTCGACCGGGCCCATGTTCACACCGCCCCCCAGCTCCGCGATCTTGGCGACGGTGGCGTCGGTGTCGTCGACCGCGAAGTAGGTGAGCCAGTTGACCGGCACCTCGTCGGGGACGCGGCCGCGCATGTCGAAGATGCCGCCGGCCGTGCCGTCTCCGGCGCTGATCGTCGTGTAGGTGCCCATCCCCTCGAACTCCTGGTCCTCGAAGGACCAGCCGAAGACAGCCGCATAGAACGCCTTCGCGGCCTCCGGGTCTCGGGTGTTCAGCTCGCTCCAGTTGAAGGCGCCGGCCTCGTTGACCAGTTCGGCGCCGATGAACGTCCCAGGCTGCCAGACGCCGAAGAAGGCACCCGCCGGATCCGTGAAAACCGCCATCCGGCCGAGGTCCAGTACGTCCATCGGCGAGACGATGACGGCGCCGCCTGCGCCGGTCACCTTTGCAGCGGTCGCGTCGGCGTCCGCGACCGAAACGTAGGTGCTCCAGGCAACCGGCTGGCCCGGCTGCATCTGCGGCATCAGCCCCGCGACCGGCTTGCCCTGCAGCAGCGCCTGGCGGTAGCCGCCGGTCTGCTCGGCGTTCTCGGACTCGGGTATGTCCCAGCCGAACACGCCTTCGTAGAACGCAACCGTCCCGTCGAGGTCGGGTGACGCCAGATCGATCCAGCACGGAATTCCAGGCTCGTAGCTCGTTTTCTCGCTCATCTTGCTCTCCAATCTCCGGGGATTCGCTCGATCCTTTCATGACCCGATTGGC
>JBAVGD010000183.1:0-6395 GCA_049684635.1 Solirubrobacterales bacterium
GGCATCAGCCGCCGAAGGCCGCAAGCACGCCGTAGGGATCGGTCGGCCCGGCGAGCTCGGCCGGCTCGAGCATGCGCGCGCGCAACGGGTCCTCGCCGTAGGCCTCGCCCTCGGCGAAGGCCTCGACATCGGCCTCGAGTCGCTCCTCGTTGCGGTAGGCGTGCAGCCGCCGCAGCGTCTGATCGAGGTCGCGCTCGACCAGCAACGCCGCCGCCTCCAGCTCTCGCTCGAGCATCTCCTCGGCGAGGCTGTTCTTCGAAACCCCAAACTGATCGGCCACCACACCGAGCAGATCATGGGTCCGTTGGCTGTGGAACCTGAGCGTGAACTTGGTCGCCTGCTCGGACATCTCGAAGACCGCTCCTTTTGGATAAATGCCGTCAAAACACCAATATGCCGTCACAGCATACCACCCACCACCGAAACCGCAAGATCACCCCCTCGGCGCCGCCCTGCTGGTCGCGCAGATCTCGGGGTCGAGGAGGGCGTCGAAAAGCGCGAGGAGCGCAGCGGGCGAACCGTCATCCGCCTGCGTGCCACTCTGCAGCCAGCATCGAGTAGATGACGCTGTCGAGATAGCGGCCGTCGATGAGCTCGGCCTGGCGCCGAACGCCCTCCTCGCAGAAGCCGAGTCGCTCAGGGATCGCCCGGCTGCGTTTGTTCTCGGTGGCAGCCCGGATCTCGACCCGGTTGAGCTCCCAGATCGACAGCGCGTGGTCGACGAGCGCCCGCACCGCGGCGGTCATCGTCCCCGCGCCCTGGTGTCCCTCGTCCAGCCAGTAGCCGATGCGGGTCGAGCGATTGGGCCAGTCGATGGCGTGGTAGCCGATCACGCCGACGATGCTCTCCTCGAGGACGATGGCGGCTTGGAAGCCGTCGTTGTCGCTCAGCTGCTTGCGGGTCCTGCGGACGAAGTCGAGCGTGTCATCGAATGTCTGGCCCGGCGCCCAAGGCAGCCAGCGCGCCAGGTAGGCCCGGTTGGCCTCGATCAGCGCGTAGAGCTCCGGGGCGTCTGCCTCATCGGGCAGGCGGAGGTAGGAATCGTCCGTAATCTGCAGCCGGCCCGCCATCGCTGAACCGTATTGCGTCACCGCGGGCAGCGAGTCTCCTTCAGCGCACCCGCCATCACCGCTGCCGCCTTGCTGATTCAAGCCGCCTCAGCAGCCTATGCAGCGCGTCATGCTCAGCCACGACCCGCTCGTATTCGTTGGCCTCGTCCGAGGAGGCGGCGAGCGCCCCCACCACCCTGCGGGCCATCGCGTCGGGAACCACGATCTCGCCTCGCTCCAGACTTGTCAGCAGCCGCTCGTAGGCGACGGTCTCTCGACGCGAACGCTCTGGATCTCCCAGCCGCCAAGGGGTTTGCAGATCGTCCCGCAGCCCCTCGAGACAGGAGCCGAAGGCTTCGCGCAGGATCGCGATCTGCGAGCGGTCGAGATGAAGGGCGACGGTATGCCCGCTGCCCGTAGGATCGTTGTTAGCCATGAGGAGTTACCCCTCCTTGTGGTCAGGCCCTCGGTTGGCGTTAGTGCGCCGCCGGGGGCCGCTTTTCGGCTGTCAGATACTTGAGCTCTCAGCCGCCCGAACTCGCCCCTCGCTGGTCTCTTTCAGCCCAGGCCGAGGGCTACCCCAACCACGCGAAGGCGGTAGTGGTCATCGATCTCGGCGTGGGATTTCTCCTCGTCGGCCAAACGACAACTCTCGCCACGGGACCGAGGGCTCCCCGCTTGAAGCGGGAGCAAGGTTCTCGGGCGGTTCCCTGCCGATTCCCCGGTCCGGCACAGGGTCGTGCGTTGGTGGCCGGGAGGCTGTTCCCGTTGGACGATCCGTGGCCCTTACACCTCAGCCTTGGCTGATCCTAAACGTCGGTCAGCTCGGCGATCTTGGCTGCGATGTCCGCCATCGAGTCCTCTGCGGTGCTCAAGCCGCTTCGCGAACCGAGCAAGGGGCTAACCTCGCGGAGAGCCTCGTAAGTCGTCTCGTGCACAACCGGAATCAGCTGGTCGCGCGCTAGTAGCTCCGAGAGCTCCTTGTCCGCAATCCCTTCCGATTCGAGGCGGGTCAGTAGCGCAGGGGTGACCAGCACGATCCCCACTCGCGAATTCGCTAGGCCCTTGTCAATGGCGCGAAGCAATGGCGTGCCGAGCCCGACATCCTTCTCGCTAAACCAGACCGACACGTCGTTGGATTCGAGCAAGTCGTGCAGCTCCTTGGCAGCGCCGTCTCGGTCATCCCAAGCGTGGCAGAGGAAGGCGTCGCGAACGTCAGGATGGGCACGCGCTCGCTCAACGACCGTGCGGCGAACAGGGGTGAGCGACCGCACCTCGGCAGGCGTATAGGCGACGGTCGAGCTGCTTGGCGACCAGCTCGGCCGCGCGCTTCTGCTGGACCCGCCCCCGCTGCTCGTGCCGCTTCCACCGCTGCGCGGGCTGTAAGCCGACGGGTAGTAGGACCGAGAGGAGTACCCACGGTAGCCGCCGCCGCACACAGGACAGGCGGCAGCACCGCTCGCCGTGCGGTGTCCCCTCACCGGTGCTGTGCATCTAGCCATGATCCGATTGTAGCCATCACCAGCGGCATCACTTTGAGACGCAAACCAGGGGCCAATCTTGGCGCTGGACCGCTGTCTGGCAAACGTATTTCGGACCACTGGGTCCCCGTGGCAGGTGAGATTATGATCGCGCCGTCATGCTGGAAGAGCGATCAATCCTGCAGCTTCCGATCGACGAGCTAGGCCTTGAGGTCCTTCGAGACTTCGATCGGACCGGCCAGTGGAACGATTACAACTACGTCAACGAGGCCCGAAACGCTGGGTATGGCAAGCCAGCCTTGGATGCGCTCTCTGAGGCAATTGGCTGGCTCCGGGCGCGTGGGTTGGTCACCCCTGATCTGAGTCAGCACAGCAGCAACGCTGCCTTCGTGACCCGGTTTGGACGGAAGCTGCTCGACGAGGGACCGGGCCATCTGCAGGCGACCGCAGGACTACAGGACGGCGTTCATCCCCTCATCGAGAGCGAGGCGCGTCCGCAGTTCATGTTGGAGAAGTACGAGTTGGGGGTTTTCGCAGCGATGAGGGCTGTCGAGATCAGGGTGCGGAAGCTCGGTGGGTTCGGCGAGGACGACTACGGCATAGACCTGATGAACCGGGCGTTCGGGCCGGGCGCACCCCTGCGCGACGCGGAAGCGACCAAGGGAGAGCAGGACGGCATGCGAGCGATGTTCGTGGGTGCATATGCGGTGCTTCGCAACCCCGGCGGGCATCGAGAGGTCGATTACGACGATCCGGGGGAGGCGGCCGAGGCCGTGCACGCGGCGAGCTTGCTCATGCGAATTCTCGATCGCGTTGAGGCAGCACAGCAAGAAAACTCTTAGCGAGAGACTCGAAGGTGGCGCGTTCGTCTAGTGCGTGCTGGTGGCACGGCGCTCGCGGCTCTGGCGTGAGCTTGGCTGGAGGGCCCGCTCCTATTTGCGTTTGGGGTCGTCGAACAGTTCGCAGCGGCCCATCGCGGCCATCGGCGAGCGTTGCTGAGCGGATTGCGCTATTCGAGCGGAAGTTCGTCGATTGGAGGTTTCGCCTTGGGCCTCAGCGGCCCAAGTGGGGCGCTCGCAAGCGCGTCCGCTTCGGCATTCGCGTCTCGGGGCACCCAAGTGATCTCGATGTCAGCGAACTGTTGGATCAAAGATTCCGCTTGTTCGTGCAAGGGCTTAAGGTGCTCCGCTTTGACTTTCGATTTGCCGTTCAGCTGGTCGACCAACAGGCGGGAATCGAGGCACACGCGTAGGTGTCCAATCCCGCGAGAGCGGGCTGCTTCGAGGCCTCTGATGAGAGCTCGATACTCCGCGACGTGATGGTCCTTCGTCGGCCCTATCGTCTCCGACAGCTCCTCAAGAGGGGCCTTCAGGACGACACCAATCGCGGCTTCACCTGCCATGCTTCCGGGTTGATCGGCCACTATGCCCCCGTCGGTCATGAGCAGGTGGTAGCGGGCCTTAGGGCCAGAGCCGTCGCCGACAGATGTTCCACGTTCCGTCATCACGCAAAGGTATCGCCCAGGCAAGACCACCGACTCGCCGACGTCACGTCCCAAGCTCTCCTGCTTCCGCGTGGTTTCGAGCGTCTCGGCGACCGCTCCACACCGACCCGCTCCGGACGAAGCGCAGCCATCGAAGACGAGCGCCCGGCCGCGCTCCTTCTCGACAGTAAGCAGCACTCGCCAGGGCCTGGCTCGATTGCCGTCGCGTTGCACCTCGCACCGCGAACCTCCTAAACACTGCGGTTGCCTCCTGGTTAGCCTCCCTCAACCCAGGTTGAGTGCTGCTGACTTCTCGCGAAGGGCCACGCCGCGCCCGCTGAGACTTACTCCTCTCCCACGGTCTTCTCAGCAGTCCGCAGAGGCCGCCGTACTTCATCGCCCAAAGGCCCGCGGAGCTACCGAAACCAACGCGCATCTCGTCCTTCGCGGGTCCGTTAGACTGTCCACCGAGATAGGCCCGAATCCGCACTCTCAAGCCGATTCAGGGTCCTTGCCCAGGTAGCTCAGTTGGCCAGAGCACCGCCATGGTAAGGCGGGGGCCGTGGGTTCGAATCCCACCCTGGGCTTGACGATATTTGGAGGAGCCGGACTCGCAGAATCAGACCCGCTCGACCCACCGCCGCCGCCAAACACACTCCGTAGAGACCTACTCGACCAGCTCGCGTTCCACCCCGATCGCCACCAGCTCCTCCGCCTCCGGTTGTCCGGCACAGGTGGTCGTGCTTTCGCCGACGGCCATCACCTCAGCGCCGTGTCAGAAGACCGCTGCAAACAAGCGCATCTCTTGAGCCAGGTCGAAGTCAGCGCACCCCGCACGCACGGCCCTCGCCCGTGAAAAACCGCCACCACCCATTCCCCTGCACCGCCGCTCCGCCGCCGTTGCCCCACCGGGCCACAGCTTCCGCCGCCGCACTGCTGAGGGCTACCCTGCGCTGGACCCAACCCGCACCCCCTGCTTCGACCGCCTGATCTCGCCCTTCGCCTCCAGCCGCCGCGCCAGCGACCCCGCCTGGTTTGCCGACACGCCCATGGCCTTCGCGATCTCCGCAACCGACGCCCCCGGGTTCGCCTCGACCGCCGCCAGGAACTGCTTGGGACGCTCACCCCTCGCAACCCGCTTGGATCCGGAGTGCCGAGCCTTGGCCCGCCGCCCGCGCCTCGGCGCCTTCTCCGGCGCGCCGCCATCGAGCGACCCCAGCGCGTCCTCAAGCTCGGCAGCCTCCTTCTCGATCTCGACGAGCTGCGCCTTCAGCACCTCCCGAACCCGTTCAACCCTCTCCGACACGACTCCGCCTTCCCTTGCCGTTGACTGGCCTTCGAAGCTCACTCTAACCCGCAACCCAAGCGGCACCATGCAAACTCAGCAACGCGCAGTCCTTGTCGACGAGTCCCGTCGCTGCTGAGCCGCCTTCTTTACCTTCGCCATCTCTTTGCCTCCTCGTACTGCGTTCGGTAGCGGTCGCGCAACGGCATCGCGTTGATGCGAAAGGTGTAGCGATGATTTACCGTCGACTCGTCTCGCTTTCCAGTGGCGTCGAAGCTAAGGTCGGCGGGGCTATGGGAGGAGGTCTACTAACCATGAAGCGGGCATGGTGGGTGATTGGGGCAATAGCCGTCGTGCTCGGCCTGTTCGCCAGCGTCGGACCCGGCCTCGATGCAATCGAGGGCGCTGCCGACTCGCTAGGGGAGAACCCCGTAGCACTCATCGCGCTCGCCATGATCCTGGTAGGGATCTTCTCCTTTGCGATCGGGCGTAGGAGCAGTTCGTGGGGAATGCGGCCGGGGCACCTTGAGGCCGACAAAGAGACCTTCGCAGACCTGATTGAAATCGTGCCTCGCAGGGTGATCGACTTCTTGAAGGAACACGACTTCGGCAACTCGTGGAGCGGCAACCAGACCGAGCCGCTCTACATCTACGTCGCGGAGCGCAATGCCGTGGAACATCAGTTCCACAACAAGGCCATTGAGCGCAAACGTGCACAGCTTCAACGCGACTGCGAGGCGTTCGTCCACACGCTGGCCGGCTACGCGGTTCCAAGCGGAAGCGGCAACTTCTTCGAGATGAACGAGAAGGAATGGGTGCGAAGTCATCCGCCGGGAGACGAGGCTGACAAACGCTTCGAAGCGCATCGGCGCGAGCTGGGCGAACTGGCTGACGCGGTGGTGGCTGCATACGACGACTTCGTCGCTACCGCCCGTAGGCGCCTACCAGGAGCTTGACCAGGCAGGCGCCTACCCCGGCCGCTTCCCGCAGCCGCCACACGAGTCGCGCACAGGCAGACGGAGTCAGAGGTCGCTACCGCAGCGTAGCCCCCTCACTTCCCGCCTCCCCGCCGAGGAGAATCTTCCCAATGAAACCGA
>JBAVGD010000184.1:0-1700 GCA_049684635.1 Solirubrobacterales bacterium
GCTGAGCACCCCGGTCCATTCCTCGCCTCGCTGGAGCGCAACTTCCGCCACCACCTCGAGAATGAACGCGAACGCGGCGAGCTCGGCAACCTGATCGCCCGTAGCGGCGAACTGTTGCGCGAGGACGAGGCCTTCGCCGAGTGGCTGCCCGGGGTGCGAGCCGAGAGCTGGTGGGGCCTGGCCGGGTGGCGTGACCCAGAGCCTTACCAAGGCTCAGACGAGACCCTGGTCTCACTCGCCTTCTCGCTCGGGTCGGTGCCGATCTTCCGTTACTCACAGTCAGTCGAGCGGGCCAGCCCGGTGCTCTCGACCCCAACCCTGCGAGCCTTCCTCGCCGACCTCTTCGTGGCAGTCGACGCCCTGCTGACGATCTCCCACCTCGCCGTCGTTTACCGCCACCGCTTCGACCTCGGACCGCCGGTAGCGGTCGAGCTCGAGGAGGCCGCCGTGGTGGCGGCACCGGATGCCGAGGCGCCTGAGGCCCAGTGGCTGGCGAGTGCGGCGGCGGCGCTTGCCGCCGAGCTCTCCCAGCGCCAGCTGGGGGCGATCCTCCGCAGTCGCCGGGGCGAAACCCTGGAGGCGATCGCCGCCGCGCTCGGGGTCTCGCGGGGGACCGCCGACAACGCTCTGCGAACCGCGGGGCCGCTGATCGACAAGCACTGCGTCGATGGCATCACCAGAGAGCTGTTGTTGGAAAAACTGCTCGACAGCCTGTCCTTAGATGATTGAAAGGACGCAAACTAGGAAAGTTCGTGAGGTGGGATGAGCGAAAAATGCCCGTCATTGGTTGAGTTGTTGAGCGGTGAGCCCGAGGTTCTGGAGCACGCCGACGGCTGCGAACGCTGTCAGGCGATCCTCGCCTTCGGCGGTGAGGTCGGTGAGCCAGCGGGCGGGGAGATGCCGAGCTTCGAGTCGGCGCCGCTGCCCAGACGCGAGGCGCTCGCCGAGCGCACGGTCGGCGAGGTGGTCGCCCTGCGGGGGGGTGAGGACGAGGATGAACTGCTGGTGGCCGCAGTCCTCGCGGTTCTCGAGAACGGTGGCCTGCAGGTGGCACCACTCTCAAGCGCGGTCGAGGCAGCGGGCGAGTGGGATCTGCTGCTTGGCGCGGAGGATGGACCGCTCGGCTATCCGGCGATCGCCGAGGTCTGGAACCACGGCCAGGTCGCGCCGGGCCAGTTGGCCGAGAGCTTCGGCGTGCTCGCCGCCGCCGCCGCCGAGCAGCTCCTCACCCTCTACTCGGCGGCGTTCGCCGCCGAGCATCTGGCCGGCCTCGATACCGGAGCCGCAATCCTCTCCGAGCGCGATCCCCGCTTCGGCTTCCAAGGGTCCGAGGCGCGCCGCGCCCAGATCTTCTGGAGCGGGGGCGAGGAAGCCGAGGTGGGAGCGGAGGCCGACGAGGTGGTGGGCGAGGTCGAAGGTTTCGGCGCCCGCGTGTCGCGCTGGCTGGAGGAGACCGGAGCCGACCCGGCCAATGTCGCGACCGACCTCGGTTGGTCGGCACCCGACCTGGACCGGGTCCTGTGCGAGGACATTCGACCACTGCAGGGCGGCCACAGCGCCGAGCGCCTGAGCGAGCTGCTGGCGCTAACCGATATCGAGGGTGAGGAGGCCGAGGAGCTTCTCCCGAGAAGCGTCAATTGGGGTGAATTCCCGGCCGAGGAGGCACCACAGGGGGAGCTGGTCTTCCGCCGGGCAGCCCC
>JBAVGD010000185.1:0-1607 GCA_049684635.1 Solirubrobacterales bacterium
CGGTAGCGGAGGGGAGGGCGGTGTCGATTGCAATGGGCGGCGGACGGCTCTCGCTGCCCAAATCCGCGTCAATCGGCGCTCAGGCGTACAGGCTCTCGGAGGCCAGCTCTTGGGCGCGGCGGTTCCAGAGCTTGACCTCGAGGAACACGTCGTCGCCGTAGCCCTTGAGCGCGTCGAGGGCGATCAGGGTGAAGCGGTCGTTGGAGACAACTTCCTGGTCGACCGTCTCGAGCTCGAGCTCGGCGCCAGCGGCGACGGCCCCCTGGACCAGGGGGCGGCCCCAGACGAGGGTGACGTCGCCGGAGCGGCCGTTCTCTCCCCGCCACTTGCCGATCACGTCGTCATTGAGGTCGATTTTCCAGCCGGGGTTGTCCTCGGCGAGGACGTCGGTGAAGTCCGCCTTGACCCTGAAGTCGGTGGGATCGCCGCTCTCGGGCTGGACGTATGAGACGTGGCCGAAGAGCTCGAGCTCGCCGGCGGGCCTCTCAATGCGCGCGGTGCAGGGAACCCAGATCCGGCCGCCCCAGGCGCGCTCGGGGAACCAGTCGAGCTCGTCGGGAGGTGTGGCTCCGTCGGGAAGGTCGGCGATTCCCTCGCAGGCATTTCGGAACTCCGCGGCCAACCGCTCGGCGAACCGCCCATGGGGGATCCCCTCCTGAGTCGAGTCGGCGATGAACCTTGGGATGGGTCTTGGATTCGGCGGCACCGTTGCGACCCTACTCGGACAGGCAATCCCGCAGGTCGGCCGCCGCCTGCTCCGGGGGGTAGGTGTTGATGTCGACACCTGTGCCCAGCTCGAAGGCGGCTCGCACGGTCAGGCGAGGGACGATGTCGAGGTGCCAGTGGAAGTGCTCGGTGCCGCGCGGGGCCGTGCGGATCCAGAGATTCAGGTCGGGGGAGCCGTCGAAGCGGGCCGCAAGCGCGCGCAGCGCGGTGCGGATCATCGCGGCGCCGGCGGTGTCCTCCTCGAAGCGGGCGGCTTCGCGGCGCGGGATGACCCTCAACTCGTATGGGGAGCGCGAGGCCCAGGGGCAGACCAGCGCCGCCTCCTCGTCGATCGCCACGAGGCGGTCGCGGCGGCGCACCTCCTCGACCAGGACGTCGGTGAGGAGACCCCCGCCACCGGTGCGTTCGTTGTAGGCCCCGAACCGCTCGCGCTCCCGCGCCACCGCCGCGGGAACGAAGGGGAGTGCGTAGAGCTGCGCATGGGTGTGGGGAAGCGAAGCGCCGGCGCTGGGACCCTCATTGACCACCAGCTGCACATACGAGGCATCGGAATGGGCACGGATTCGCTCTCGCCAGGTGGCGATCGCGGCGGCGAACTGCTCCTCGCTCAGATCAGCCATAGCGGTTACGTGATCGGGGGAGTTGACGAGCACCTCGTGTCCGCCGAGCGCGGGGCGGGAGGCGAAGAGATCGGGCTCGCCGGCGCGGCGCGACTCCAGCAGCGGATCGCCGGCGCTGGCGAAGCCGCCCGCGTCGCCATCCGCCGGTCGCACCGCCGCGGAGCTCGAAGCCGCGTCCGAATCTGCCTTCTCTTCAACCAGCGCGGGGTACAGGTTCGGGACGACGCGCGTGGTCCACCCCGGCGTATCGGTGCCATCGCC
>JBAVGD010000186.1:0-2426 GCA_049684635.1 Solirubrobacterales bacterium
ATCCCGGAAAGAGCGGAATAGGGTGGCGCTCAATGGGGTGGGCGAGGCCACGAAAGCAACGGGTGCGCGCAATTCGCGACCGGCTGCGTGAGATGTACGGGCAGCCGGTCAACAGGCCCCACGGTCAGCCGATCGGCGAGCTGATCAAGACGGTGCTCTCCCAGCACACCAACGACCGCAATCGCGATCGTGCCTTCGCCGCGTTGCGGGAGCGCTTCCCAACCTGGGAGGAGGTGCGCGACGCGCCGCTGGATGAACTGGAGGAGGCGATCCGCGTCGGAGGGTTGGGAAAGCAGAAGGCGCCGCGGATCCAGTCGATCCTGGCCCAGCTCGGAGAGCCTCCCGATCTGGACTGGACGAAGAGCGCCTCGCGGGAGGAGTCGCTCGAGTTCCTGCTCTCCCTGCCAGGGGTCGGACGCAAAACCGCCGCCTGCGTCCTCATCTTCACCTGGGGCATCCCCGAGATCCCGGTTGACGTCCACATTCACCGGGTCGGCGGCCGGCTCGGCCTCTTCCCTGCCGATGCCTCGTTCGAGCGGGCGCACGACGAGATGCTTGCGATCGTCGACCCAGCGGACGCCTACGAGCTGCACATGAACCTGATTCGCCACGGACGCGAGCTCTGCCGCCCAAAACCACGCTGCGACGAGTGTGAGCTGCGCCGCATGTGCCTCTGGTACCGCGCCCGGCGCCGGCGCCAGTAGTATCCGCGCCGCCGGTGGACGGAGCGAGCTCGGAACCGGCTCGACACTACGAGAATGAGCAAGCGCATATTCATCCTCTTCGGGCTGCTGGTCGTCGTCCTCGCGGTCCTGATCCCCTGGCTGGCCTTCCGCTCGAACGGCGACGCGGCTCTGGGCGTCGAGAAGGTGCCCGCCAATCTGCAATCCGGCCAGACCCTCTTCCAGACGAACTGCGGGACCTGCCACACCCTCTACGCGGCCGGCACCGACGGCAACTTCGCCCCCAATCTCGACGAACTGCTAGCCCCGACCGGCCTGCCCACCGAATCGGGTGAACAGGCAACGATCGAAGGCCGCGTTCTCAACGCGATCGAAAACGGTGTTGACAGCACCACGCCCGGCCGGATGCCGGCCGGAATCATCTCCGGTGAGCAGGCCAAAGAAGTCGCCGAATTCGTCGCCAACACCGCCGGCGAGGGTTAACGAACCCGTCTCATAGCCGGTTGCGGCGCGCCCCGCGGGGACGCCGGGACGGGCCGTGTCGCGCAGCTCGCTCGGCCTCACCCGGGCCGTCGCCATTCTGAAACAGGTTCTTGGGTTCGGCCCGGCGCTAACCGGGGTACGAGCCGGACCAGGTGAGTAGAGCGGCAATCGCGGGAGGGGCGCGGCACGCCGGGTGCCTGGACCTGACTCACGATTCATCCTCCTCATCCGTGACCCGATCCCGACGGCGCCATTCCACCCGAATCAAGAATCTGCCATACTGCGACTTAGATTTCTTAGCCAGTCAAGACGAAACCCCTGGAGGTACGCAACAAAGTGGGAAAGACGATCGGCATCGACCTCGGTACAACCAACTCCTGCGTGGCGGTTATGGAGGGCGGTGAGCCGACCGTCCTCGAGAACGCCGAGGGCGGGCGAACGACCCCCTCGGTCGTTGCCTTTACCGAGTCGGGCGACCGTCTTGTCGGCACCGTTGCCAAGCGCCAGGCGGTGATGAACCCCGAGAACACGATCTTCTCGATCAAGCGCTTCATGGGCCGCAAGGAGGCCGAGGTCAAAGAGGAGGAGACGATCGTCCCCTACAAGGTCGTCGCCGGGCCCAACGGGGACGTGCGGGTCGAAGCCCGCGACAAGCAGTACAGCCCGCCCGAGATCAGCGCGATGATCCTGCAGAAGCTGAAGGCGGACGCCGAAGCGAAGCTGGGCGAAGCGGTCGACAGCGCGGTGATCACCGTCCCCGCCTACTTCAACGACGACCAGCGCCAGGCGACCAAGGACGCCGGGAAAATCGCCGGCCTCGAGGTGAAGCGGATCATCAACGAGCCGACGGCGGCCTCGCTGGCCTACGGGCTCGACAAAGAGAAATCGGACCACACGATCCTCGTCTTCGATCTCGGCGGCGGCACCTTCGACGTATCGGTGCTGGAAATCGGCGATGGGGTCTTCGAGGTGAAGTCCACCGCCGGCGACAACCACCTCGGCGGGGACAACTGGGACAAGGCGATCGTCGAGTGGCTGGTCGCCGAGTTCAAACGCGACCAGGGCGTCGACCTCGCCCAGGACAAAAACTCGCTGCAGCGGCTGTACGAGGCTGCCGAGAAAGCGAAGATCGAGCTCTCCTCGACGCAGGAGACCCAGATCAACCTGCCCTTCATCACCGCGGTCGAGGGTCAGCCCAAGCACCTCGACCTGAAGCTCAGCCGCTCGAAGCTGAACGAGCTAACCGCCGACCTGCTGGAG
>JBAVGD010000187.1:0-8361 GCA_049684635.1 Solirubrobacterales bacterium
ACTCACTCTGCGCATCGATCAGCTTCCGCAAGCCCACGGCATCGAGGAGGGCTGGTCGACGAAGCTAGTTGCCCGCTGGCGAACCCTCGATTGGGTGATGGGCCGAATCTCGGTGGCGACGGTTGGACGCGGGGCCATGAGGGCCGTAGATGAAGTGATTTCGGCTACGAACCGCTTGATGCTCGTTGCGCCGGAGCCGGTTCTTGCGTCAATGGAGTCTCTCAGCGAATTGATCGGTCGCTTTGATCCCACCGGAGGGAAATGGCGAGAGGAATGGCAAGCGGCGCGAAGTACCTTCGCGGGTGTTTCAAGGAGGGCCGCGCTGGAGTAGCCGCGGGATGCTTTCACCGAGCCGCCGCTTCGCCACAGACAATGTCCCAACATGACAGAACGAGCACCTTTTTCCCGGGACGAACCAGTCTCTCTCTCCCACGATGCTTTTGGCCATCGCGACTACACCGAGACACTGGTCTCGATCATCAACGATGACTCGCCACCGCCGACGATCGGTGTTTTCGGGCCGTGGGGAGTTGGCAAGTCCACGATCATCGGCGGTATTCAGGACCATCTGGCGGGCGGGGAGACCGCATTCGTCTATTTCGACGCTTGGCGCTACGAGGGCGACTCGCTTCGCCGACAGTTCCTGCTCGACGCCGCCCACCAGCTAGACAACGACAAGCGCCTCAAGTCCTCCTACTCGCCCGACGAGGAACTCCGCGAGCTTCACGTCGATACACACGACGTTGCTGAGTCGTTGGGCTTCAGCAAAGCAAGGCTTTGTCGGGCGGCTCTCATCGGTCTCGGCTTCGCCGTCCTGATTGCCCTCTTGCTGATCTCAGGTCTGGTCGGCTCGGTGCTCCAAGGGAACTTCGGCCAAACCGTTCTCGCCAGCCTCGCTGCGTTCACGCTCGGTACCTTCGCCACTTTGATCAGCCAGACCGTAGTGGTCAACGCCAACACGACGACGATCCAAGCTCTGCGCGACCCCGATCGCTTCGCCACCAAGTTCGCCGATCTGCTCCGGGCCCTGCGTCCGCGCCGTCTGGTCATCGCCATCGACAATCTCGACCGCTGCTCACCGGAGAGCGCAATCGAGATGTTGAGCACGATCAAGACCTATCTGGAGCCGGCGGTCGCCGGTGAGACAAGGCCCAGTTCAAGCGCGATCGAAACCGTCGACAAGCAGGTCGTCTTTGTGGTCTCAGTCGATGACAAGGCCCTGCGCCGCCATCTCGTTGCCAAGGAGACCGAGCGCTCCCGTGATGAGGACGCCCTCGCAATTCGCCGTTACGTCGACGAATACCTGGCCAAGTTCTTCAGTGCGCGCCTGCCGATTCGGGCGATCCTCCCCGACGACATGCGGGGCTACATCGCCGAGCACCTGAAGCCGCTGATCAAGGCCCGCGTCCCCGACAAAGACCAAGCGCGCGAACTGGTCAACCTCGTTGCTGCTGGTCTGCGGCGCAACCCACGCCGCGTTAAGCAGTTCAACAATGACCTCGAGAGTCGCCTGCGCCTTCTCGAAGAGCGAGAGCGCGGCGAAGAGGACCAGCCACCGGGAATCAATCCGCCGGTCAGCGGTGAGGTCCGCATGGTCGCCAAGCTGGCGCTGATCGAGAGCGAGTGGCCAGAAGCCTTCGAGCGCCTCGAGAGGCACCCGCCGTTGCTTGCGAAATGGGAGGAACTGATCGAGACCGAGGACGAGGTCGACTGGCTCGATGACGACGATCTTTCGCAGCCCGCCGATGAGCGTGCCCGGGGGCGTCAGGCTCGCCGCGACTTTGCGACCTTTCTCGGTCAGGCCCGCACGATTCAAACCGACCACCTGCGGGCAATGCTCAGCCTCAAGCAGGCTCCCGGCGAGGTTGGCTTACCCGGCTTCACCGAGTTCCGTGCCGCAGCCACCAGCGGTGACCGCGCTCAGGTCGGTGAAATCCTCAGCGAGAACTCCGACGATGATCGCGCCAAGCTGGTCGCTCGCCTCCCCGACGTCCTTGGCGACGAACTGCGCGCCGGCGACTTCCCTGCAGCCCGCGCGATCGTCGACGTCGCGGCGTCGCTCGAGGTGCTACGGCCTTTTGAGCAGGCCCGGCGCCAAATCATCAACCTGGCCGCATCCACTCCGAGCCTGCGACGCGAACTCGCATTGCTGAATCCGGCCGCCGTCCTCGCTAGCGCTGATCTCGCCAGCGCCGCCAATCGCCGGTACCTATTCGAGCCCTTTGTAGCGCGCATGGTCAACGAGGAAATCGACGACGAGCGACGTCGTACTGCCGCTGAGGCCCTCGCACCTTTCTCCGGCGAGCTCAGCGAGCCTCAGCGCGCGCAGATCTACACCGCCCTCGATGAGGGTGGCCTGCGCAACAGATTCCCGGTGTACCGCGCTTTCGCCGAAGCTGCGCCCGACTTGATTCCGCCCAGTGCGGCCGAGGCCGCGCTGCACCAGGTCGAGGAAACCGCGGAAGGGGTAGACGGCGAAGGTGAAGCCTCGTTGTCTGCGCATACCGATGCTTTGGCCGTTGCAACCCTCGGTCTGCCTGGGACCAGTGATGCCGACCTTCAGCAGCGCGCCGTGCAGCATGTTCTCACGACCGTCCGGGCTTTCGCGAGCAAGGCGGAGCTTGCCGCGGAACTTGAGGGAGCCACGAAGCTCCTCGCCGGCCTTGAGTCAGTCGCGGTTGAGACGTGGAACCAGCTCGCTCAGGAGCTCCTATCGAACTGGGGCGCTTACCTGCCCGAAGCCCACCGCAGCTTGTTCGCATTCATAGGCGAGTTTCTCCCCCGTGCCGCCAGCGACGTTCAGCAGCAGGTACCGGTCGACCTCCTCGATCGCCTCTTTGAGGACCCAGACCACGCCCTCATCGTGATCGGCGAGCTCGACCCGCTGCCACCGGCTCTGCGCCCCGCAACTCTCGATCGCCTCGTCGCACACGGCTCTGATCCAACTCATTGGGAGGCAGGAGTTGAAGCCCTCACCCGCCTCGGGGGTGAAGAGACCCCCGTGCGTATCGCAGCCGTTTTCGAACAGCTGATTGCGGGAGGTAACTTCGATGTCGCCTGGCAACTTGTCCAGACCGAGGATGGCGCTCTACGACCGCAGCTCCCTCAGCTCGCTGATCGTGCAGCGCCCCATTTGCAAGCCCGCGTCATCTCCGGCGAGCCACTTCCAGCTGAGCTCTTCGAGACCTTGGCCGACGCAATGAGCGCAGGGGAGATTGCTGTGATGGGAAACGTGATCGCCGCCCGCCTTCGCGATGGTGGCGAAAATGCCACCCAACTGCTCAACGAACTCCGCGAGCGACCAAAGAGCCGCCTCCGCGACTTCGTCGTTGACCACGCACTCGACCTACTCGTCGGCCTCGACGCCTTCAATCCGGAGGTTGCGCCGCTCCTCGGGGCGGTGTGCGCCAACGTTCCTCGTCTGAACTCTCAACGACAAGCCCAACTCGCCGAGAAGCTCGCCGCCTGGTTCCAGGCCCATCCCGGCCAACTCGCGCTGCTCTCCGAGGCAACTCTGGAAATTGAGGGACTCGCAGCAGAACCCGCTAAGACCTTGGTGGATGGCCTCCTCGACACTGAGCGCGCAACGGAGGATCCCGCGATCCGCCGTCAGCTCTTGAACGCGGCTTTCCACCTGAAAGGAAAGCCGAGATCGAAAGCCCTGGCCGTCGTTCGAAAGAGGATGGGAGAGTTGGAAGCGGGGGGAGAGATTGACAAGGAAATCGCCGCGGAGTTCGCACCGCAACTGACTGGAAAATGAGTCCATCTCGGGCATATATTCGGCGCAAGACCGAGCCTCACAGTCCATCCCCACGGCCATCCCCATGTGACGGTCGACCCGTCAAATTGCAGGACAAAATCTTAGGCGTCGCCGCCGATGATGTCTGAGGACGCCAAGTTCGCACTCGGTTTCTAAGCGCGGATTGCGGGGTCAGAGGGGGTCATAAGGGGTTGGCCGGCGAGCAAGCCTGCGTTCCCTAGACTGGTCGCATGGGCAGGGGTTTGGCGGTTGTACTCGTAGCGGTCTTGCTTGCAGGGACGGTGTCGCTCCTCAACGAGCCGACGAGCGCCAGCGAGGCTCAAGCTCCGCCACCTGCCACGGCGTCCCCACACAAAGCTCTCGCCCCGGCGGTAGCCACGGGCGCCTTCGGACTCGACCTCATGCGCGCTCAGTCGCCGGGGAACCTTGTCCTCTCGCCCGAGAGTGTCGGCGCCGCGCTCGCGATGACGGGAACCGGGGCCGCCGGGAACACCGCCACCCAGATCGCCCAAACGCTCCATCTGAGCGGGCCGGCTGTTCTTGACGCGCTGGGAAACCTCCAACGCACCATCGGCAATGAGCAGGCCTCCGCCGGGCAGGGCCACCCCAAAGCGCCCACGCTCGAGATGACGAACGGCCTCTTCCTCCAGCAGGGTTTTCCCATAGAGCCCCCGTTCCTGTCGGGCCTGCAACAACACTTTGGCGCAACCCCGGAAACCGTCGACTTCACCGGTGACCCGTCGGGCTCGCTGGAAGCGATCAACCGATGGGCCAGCGATCACACCGAAGGGCTCATCCCTCGGCTCCTCGATCAGCTCCCAGAAGAAATGCGGCTTGCCCTGGCCAATGCCGTGTATCTCAAGGCCAATTGGCTTCACCCGTTCGAGCGCGGGGAAACCGGATCTGCTCCCTTCTACAACCAGGCCGGAAAGACCCCTGTCCAGTTCATGCACGAGATCGAGCGGCTGCGCTACGGCTCCGGCCCCGACTACAAGGCGGTGGATCTGCCGTACCGTGCCTCGACGCTGTCGCTGCTCGTCGTCTTGCCGGTGGGGAAGCGGCTCGGCTCTCTTCAACGCCATCTTGACGCGAGGGGCCTGGCTCAGATAGTGCAGAGTCTCTCGCGCAGGCCGGTCGAACTCAGCCTCCCTCGCTTCCACCTGAGCACCCACACCGCGCTGGACGAATCGCTCAAGAAGTTGGGAATGACCGACGCCTTCGGCGAATCGGCAAATTTCTCTCGCATCACGGCCGCAACACCCTTGAAGATCGGCTTTGTCGAGCACGCTGCCGACTTCACGGTCGATGAGGAAGGGACGGTCGCCGCGGCGACGACAGCGGTCGGGGTGGTCGAGACATCGGCACCTGCGGTGCCACGCAATGCAGTCACTTTCAACGCCAATCGCCCGTTTCTTTTCTTCCTGCGCGATGTCCAGACCGGCACGGTGCTCTTCGCGGGCCGGCTGATTAGCCCGGCGTCCGCGGGGGCTTAAGACTTTGCTGCAACCCTGAATCGGGTGGGGTCTTAGCCTCCCGAGTCGGGGCCGCCGCGCAGTCGCGGCTCCACCGGCTCGACCTCGTCGGCAGTGGAGTCGAAGTCGTACGGGCGGCCGGTACTGTCACGGCGCTGCGACATCCGATCGCCGAGGTCGACCATGACGAAGCGCCGTGTGAAATACGAGCGCATCACCCGTCGGACAATGGCCCGGGTCGGTGGGATCAGCAGCAGCAGGCCGAAGATGTCGGTGATGAAGCCCGGGGTTAGCAGCAGCGTTCCTCCGATCGCGATCATCACCCCGTCGGCCACCTCGCGGCCGGGGAAGCGCCGCTCGGCGATTGCGTCGTTGAATCGTCGCCAGGCGCCGCGGCCCTGATGGCGCAGCAGCAGCGCGCCCAGCATCGCGTCGGCAAGCAGAAGCGCGATGGTCGGCAGGACGCCGATCAGCCCGCCGATTTCGATGATCACGTAGAGCTCGACGATCGGGACGACGATGAAGAGCGCTATGAGAAGACCCATGGCGAGAGCCTAGACGGTCGATTCCACGTGCCGGGCCGCCTGAGCACTGACTATGGATGCCGCCATCGCGGTCTTTCAGTGTGGATACCGCTCCGCGGTCTTCAGGCCGTGGCTGCGGCGGTGGCTGCCTGCTCCAGCTCGGCCAGGGAGTCGTCGAGGCCGCTGGCGATGACGTCGAGGTCGCCCATCGAGTCGTAATCCGCCAGCAGGCCGAAGCAGACGCGCCCGTTGTAGCTCATGATCGCCACGGCAAGCGCGTGGTTCTGTGGGAGGAAGGCGACCGGGAACACCTCTTCCAGCTCTCGCCCCAGGAGGTAGAGGGGGATCTGCGGCCCGGGCACGTTGGTGACGATCAGGTTGAACAGGCGCGTCGAGAAGTTGATCCGGGAGGCCTGGGCGAGGAGGGTCGGCGGTGCGAAGTCGTTGAACCGGGCGATCACCTCGGCGCCCAAGGCCTGCTTTGAGCGCTTCAGGCCCTCCATCTGCTCGCTGACCACTCGCAGCCGCCGTACCGGGTCCTCCAGATAGACGGGCAACGGCCCGCGCATCACGGCAAGCCGGTTCCCCAGGTCGCCTCGCTCGTCCGCGCTCCTGACCGAGACCGGCACCAGCGCACGGAGCTCCAGGCCCTCTGTGCGAATGCCGCGCCCATGCAGCCACCCGCGCAGGGCGCCCGTGACGACGGCCAGGACGACGTCGTTGACCGTCCCGCCAAGGGTGTTCTTGATGCGTTTGAAGGTCGCAAGATCCGAGCGCGCCAGGACGAAGCGCCGGTGGGGGCCGATCGGCTGGTTGAGGGGCACCTTTGGGGCTGGATCGGCGAACGCTCCGGCCACCTCTCCGACGCCCTCGAGGGCCTCGACCACGCGGCGAGCCGCAAGCTCGGGATGCTGAAGGGCCGCCACCGCTCGCTCCGCCAACTTGACCGGGGTCGCCGCTGCGTCTGTGACGGCGCGTGACATCAGCTTCGCCGTGGAGGGCTCCGGCTGAGGCACCCAGCCGTCTTCGTCCGGCTCCCGCTCCGGGACCGGCTGGACGTCGAAAAGGACGGTGCCAATGTCGACCCCCGAGATTCCGTCGACCATTGCGTGATGGGTCTTGGTGACGATTGCGAAGCGGTCGCGCTCGAGGCCCTGCACCAGCCACATCTCCCACAGTGGCTTCGAGCGATCGAGCTGCTGCGAGAACACGCGGCTGGCCAGATGCATCAACTCCGTTTCGCCGCCCGGCTCCGGCAGCGCCGAGTGGCGGATGTGGTAGGTGAGGTTGAAGCTGACGTCGTCGACCCAGAGCGGACGTCCCGCCTCGAATGGCGGCACGATAAGGCGCTGGCGAAAGCGCGGCACCTTCCTCAGGCGCCCCCGAACATGCTCGACGAGATCGACGTAGGGTGGGGCGGGGCCCTCGAAGATCAGGATGCCGCCGACGTGCATATGGCTGGACGAGGTCTCGTTGGTCAGAAACGAGGCGTCGATCGCGGTCAGCCGATCGAGGTGGCGTCCTGCGGTTTGCATGTTGCAAGGCTAGCTTCGGGCGCGTGTGGAGGCTATCTCGTGGGTTCTGCCGCAACACCGCCACCGCTACCCTGCAGTCAATGAGCTCGGTTGACGCCACCACTCCGAAGCGGGTCTTGCTTGCCGCTCCGCGCGGATACTGCGCGGGGGTTGACCGCGCCGTGCAGACGGTCGAGCGGGCGCTTGACCGCTATGGCGCGCCGGTCTACGTGCGCAAGGAGATCGTCCATAACAAGCATGTCGTCGAGGAACTCTCGAAGCGGGGTGCGATCTTCGTCGAGGAGGAGACCGAAGTCCCCGAGGGGGAGCTTGTCGTCTTCTCAGCGCACGGGGTCGCACCCGCCGTGCACGACAACGCGGCTGCCCGCCGCCTCCGCACGATCGACGCCACCTGCCCGCTGGTCACCAAGGTCCATGTCGAGGCGCGGCGCTTCGCGGCCGACGGCTACACGATCGTGATGATCGGCCATGCGGGGCACGAGGAGGTGGAAGGCACGACCGGTGAGGCGCCCGACAGCATCGTTCTGGTGCAGACGGCCGAGGAGGTGGCGGAGCTGAAGGTCGCCGACCCTGAGCGGGTCGCGTTTATCACCCAGACCACCCTCTCCGTCGACGAGACGGAAGTGATCATCGCCGCGCTGCGCACAAGGTTTCCCGCGATCGTCAGTCCCAAGTCAGACGACATCTGTTACGCGACGACCAACCGCCAGATCGCCGTCAAGCAGCTCGCGCGCGAGTGCGAGCTGGTGCTGGTGATCGGCTCGACCAACTCGTCCAACTCCAACCGCCTTGTCGAGGTCGCCCGGGAGCACGGCGCCGCCTCCCACCTGATCGACAATCACGCACAGGTTCAGGAGGAGTGGCTGGCCGGCGTTGAGACGGTCGGCATCACCTCAGGTGCCAGTGCTCCCGAGGAGCTCGTCGAGCGCCTCGTCGCGTTCTTCCGCGAACGCGGCGCGGAGGACGTCTCAGAGCTGCGCACGGTGCACGAGGATGTGCGGTTCATGCTCCCCAAGGAGATTCGCGCGGTCGCGGTGTAGGAGAGCGCGGGGTGTTGCTCCCCGCTCAAC
>JBAVGD010000188.1:0-5867 GCA_049684635.1 Solirubrobacterales bacterium
TTACCGGCGAAGCCTTGCTCCTCAGAACCGGATCGCCGAACTTGACGACCTCCGCGAGCGCAGCTTCCCGGCGCTCGAGAAGCTCCGTCTCGAGCGCCTCGCGCTCCGCCTCCTCGGCCCGAACCGCTTGCTCATCGGTCACGCCATCGATTCTATGGATCGCGCCCTACCCGTTGGCGACGAAGATCATCGTGTTACGCCGGTCCCACCGGCGCGATGCTGCCGCGCCAGATCCGCGGTTCATCACTGCGGATCGACGTCCACCCCGATCGCAACCTGCCGGAAGGCGCGGTCGGCGGCGAGGCGCTCGACCACATCCCGCACAGCGGCAACCGTTCCCTCTCGATCGGAGGCCTTCATCAGAAGTCGGCGACGGTGCCGGTTGCGGACGCGGAACATCGGCGCCGGGCCGAGCAGGTCGGTGCCGTCCGGCAATGCGTCTCCAAGCGCCGTGGCAAGCTCGGCCGCGGCCTCATCCAGGGGCAGTTCCCCCTCGCCCTTGAGGACGATTCGCACCAGGTGGGAGAAGGGCGGGTAGCGCAGCAGCCGGCGCCGCTCGATCTCCTCGGCGAGAAATCCGGGCGCATCGTGGCGGGCCGCGTGAGCGATGCTCGCTGCCTCGGGAGCAAGCGTCTGGACGATCACATCGCCATCGTGACCGCCGCGTCCGCTGCGTCCAGCCAGCTGAGCCACCATCGCGAAGGTCCGCTCGGCAGCACGGAAATCCGGGAAGCGCAGGGTCGCATCCGCGTCGAGGATCGCGCTCAGGGACACCCCCGGAAAGTCGTGACCCTTGGCGACCATCTGGGTCCCAACCAGGACGCCGCTCTTCGCCGCCGCGAAGCCGCTGAGTATGCGTGCGTGCGCGCCCCTGCCGACCGCAACATCGGAATCGAGCCTGAAGATGGGCATCGGCGCAAGCCGCTCGCTGAACAGAGCCTCGACCTGCTCGGTACCGGCTCCGACGCGCGACAGAGTGGTTGAGCCGCAGTCGGGACAGGTTCGCGGCAGCGGCTCCGAATATGCGCAGTGATGGCAGACGAGACGATCCGGGTGGCGGTGCACGATCATCGACACGTCGCACTGACGGCAGCCCCAGTACCGCCCGCATGAGCGGCATATCAGCCAGGGGGAAAAGCCACGACGATTGACCATCACGATCGCCTTCGTGCCCTCGCGCCGCACCGCCTCGAGCGCCTCCCAGGTGACTGCATGCAGCGGGCCGGAGCGAGGATCCGCGGTGCGCATGTCGACGACCTGGACGGCCGGCATCGGGCGACCGTCGACGCGGCGCGGCAGCTCGAGGCGCGAGAGCTCCAGCCACGACTCCGGTCGGGGCGTCGCCGTGCCGGCGACAACCGTCGCCCCGCATTCGCGGGCCCGCCGGCGTGCAACCGCCCGGGCGTCGTAGCAGGGATCGCCCTCCTGCTTGTAGGAGGAGTCGTGCTCCTCGTCGATCACGATCAAGCCCAGATTGCGAACCGGTGCGAAGACAGCCGAGCGGGGCCCCACGCAAACGGTTGCCTCGCCATCGCGCAGGCGGCACCATTCGTCGTAGCGCTCACCCGGTGAGAGGGCCGAGTGCAGGACGGCGAAGCGGTCTCCAAGCCGAGCGCGAAAGCGATCCACCGCCTGCGGCGCAAGGCTGATCTCGGGCACCAAGACGATCGCCCCCCGTCCCCGGGCCAGCGCCGCCTCGACAGCCGCCAGATACACCTCGGTCTTGCCCGAGCCGGTGACGCCATGGAGGAGCAGGCTGCCGTCCACGCCGGGCTTGCCGTCAAGCGCCGCAACGATCCTCTCAACCGCTGCGACCTGCTCGTTCAGCAATCGCGGACGCTCTCCGGCGGCTCCCATCGCGTGGTGATCGGGCCGGCGCCGGACCCTGCAGTCGTGCGTGGCTATCAACCCGCGGGCCTCGAGCCTGCGCAGCACCTGGCGGTCAGCGCCGCTGACCTGGGCGAGCTGGCGAGCAGACATCTCCCCCGCCTCCAGCGCCTCCAACGTCGCGCGCTGGCGCGAACCGAGGTGAACTCCGTCTGCAAGCGCACTCTTGCCGGCCGGGGCTATGGAGGCACGCAGCTCGGTCCGGGTGCGAATTCTCTGGCCCGCGGTCCCGGTTCCAGGTGCCAGCACCAGTTGCAAGCCGCGGGCGGGCGTCGAGCAGTACTCACGCGCGATCCAAAGGCCGAGCCGCACCAGCTCCGCTGAAACACCGGCCTCGAGCGCTTCGATCGGGACCGCGAGCCGCTCCGGCGGCAGTTCGGAGCTCTCCGCAAGATCGACCACGACGCCAAGCACGCGGCGCCTCCCGAAGGGAACTCGCACGACGCTGCCCACCTCGAGCTCGGGCGTCCAAGCGGGCATGCGGTAGTCGAATGGGCCGCGCAGCGCACGGGCGGTGGTCAGCGGCTCAACCTTCACGATGGCCATCCGATCCAAGGTATGGAGGCGAGCGGACGCCAGGAGGCCGGGCCGGTGCCAAAAGGCGCGCTCCCCATCCCCGATTAGAACCTTAGGCCCTATGCTGCCGGGCAGTGAGCTTCCACCTCAGCCCAGACGAGCGGGTGATATTCGAGGGGCACCCTTCATGGCGGTCCATACTCGGCTTCTACCTGAGGGGAGTCTTGATCGCGGCGATCGCCGGCGTGGTCGCCAAGGTCGTCGGGGCGGACAGCACCACCATCTTTCTCGTCGTCCTCGTGGTGCTTGCAATCACCTTCGTGGCCGGCTTTGTGAAACGCATTGCCACGACCTACACGATCACCAACCGCCGGCTCAACATCAAACGCGGCATCATCTCCCGCGAGATTCAGGAGACCCGCCTCGAGCGGGTCCAGAACGTCAACTACCACCAGTCGATCTACCAGCGAATCATGCAGATCGGCGACGTCGACTTCGATACCGCGGCGACGGATGACTACAACTTCGTCTTTGGCGGGGTCGCCGATCCGGGCGAGGTCGTCACCCGGGTGGATCAGGCGACCGGCAGCGCCACCGCCGGGCCTCAGGGTCTCGGCGAGGCACGACCCAGCTAAGGACGTATCCCGATAGGGGAACCGCACCCCTGGGATACGTCCTGAAAGCCCGCTTCCGCCCCGGCCCGTGTGTCGGGACCTGCGGAAACCCTTCGTTCGCTAGGCAGGCGTCGTCGCGGCCGCCGGCGAGCCGGCGGCCTCGCGCAGCGCTTCGGCGCGATCCGTCCTCTCCCATGAGAAGTCGGGATCCTCACGGCCGAAGTGGCCGTAAGCCGCGGTCTTCTTGAAGATCGGACGGTGCAGGTCCAGGTAGCGGCGAAATCCGCCCGGCCGGAGATCGAACTCAGCCTCGACGAGGCGGGAGATCTCCGCGTCCGGAAGCTCACCGGTGCCGAAGGTCTCGACCATCAGGGAAATCGGCTGTGCAACGCCGATTGCGTAGGCAAGCTGGACCTCGCAGCGCTGGGCGAGCCCGGCGGCGACGACGTTCTTCGCCACATGGCGAGCGGCATAGGCAGCGGAGCGATCCACCTTTGAGGGGTCCTTGCCGGAGAATGCCCCACCGCCGTGGCGCGCCATGCCGCCGTAGGTGTCGACGATGATCTTGCGGCCGGTCAAACCGGCATCACCGACTGGGCCACCGATCACGAACTTGCCGGTCGGATTGACGAGGAAGCCTTCGCGCAGCTCGTCCTCGTCGTACATACCCGGAACCTCACCGCCGAGCACCGGCAGGACAACGTGCTCCCAGAGGTCGGGCTTGATCGTCTGCTCCGAATCGACGTCGTGGGCGTGCTGGGTTGAGATGAGCAGCTTCTCGACGCGGATGGGGCGGCCGCCGGCATAGCGAACGGTGACCTGGGTCTTGCCGTCCGGGCCCAGGTAATCCAGGGTCCGGTCCTTGCGAACGGCGGCGAGGCCTTCGGCCAACCGGTGCGCGAGGTGGATCGGCATCGGCATCAGCGCTTCCGTCTCGTCGGTGGCGTAGCCGAACATCATTCCCTGATCACCGGCACCGGCAGCCAGCAGCTCGTCACCGGTCTCGCCGCCAACCCGAGCCTCGTAGCCGAGATCGACTCCCTGCGCGATGTCGGGCGATTGCTTGTCGAGCGAGACAAGCACCGAGATGTGATCGCAGTTGTAGCCGTAGTCGCCGTGGTCGTAGCCGATCTCGCGGATCGTCTCCCTGACGATCTCGGGGACGTCGAGGTGAACCTCTGCCGAGATCTCGCCCGCGACCACCGCCATTCCCGTGCTGACCAGGGTCTCGCAGGCAACCCGCCCACCGGGATCGCCGGCCATCACGGCGTCCAGAACCGCGTCGGAAATCTGATCGCAGACCTTGTCCGGATGGCCCTCGGTAACGGACTCGGATGTGAAGAGGTACTCGCCCTCGCTGAGCGGCTGGCTGGTTTGCATGCGCGAAGCCTAGATGATTGATTTCGAAACGCCGCCGGCGGGGCAGCGTCGGCCTTCAGCGTCGCCGGCGGGGAACGAAATCGATGACCAGGGGAACCCCCTCGAGGCCGTATGTCTCGCGCATCCGATTCTCGAGGTGATACGCCCAGTCACGGCCGATCAGCCGACGGTCGTTCACCTGGATCGCAACCCTGCGTGGGCGGTCACCCACCTGCGCCGCGTAGTAGAGGCGAAGGCGACGACCGCGGCGGGCGGGCGGTGGCGTCTCCGCGACAACGTCGGCAACAAACCGGTTCAGTTCTGGGGTTGGGATTCGCCTCACCGCTCGATCGGCCAGCTCCAGTGCCGTTGGCAGCAGCTTGTCCACGTTGCGGCCGCGCGTCGCCGAGCAGGTGATGACCGCCGGACGAAGTCGCAGCTTGCGCTTCACACGGGCGCGAGCGTCATCGATATCCGTGGCCGTGATGTCCCACTTGTTGAGGGCGAGCAGCGTGGCGCAGCCGGCATGCATCGCCATATCCGCGACCCGCAGGTCCTCGGCGGTGATGCCCTCCGAAGCATCGCAGACCACAAGCGCGACATCGGCGCGCTCGACAGCACGTTCGGAGCGAAGCTGGGCGTAGTAATCGACGGTGCCGGCCACCTTCGAGCGCCGGCGCAGGCCGGCCGTGTCGACGAGGACCACGGGGCGCCCGTCCACTGCCAGCTCGGTGTCGATGGTGTCGCGCGTCGTTCCGGCCCGCTCCGAGACGATCACACGCTCGGTGCCCATCAGGGCGTTGACAAGAGATGACTTCCCGACGTTTGGCCGGCCAATCACCGCGACCCGCGTCGCCGCCGTGGCGCTCTCGATCCGCGGGCGCTCAGCCAGCAGCTCCACCACCCGGTCAAGCAAGTCGCCGGTTCCGAGCCCGTGGGTAGCCGAAACCGCCAGCGGCTCACCTAACCCAAGCTTGTGAAACTCCGCGATCAGATGCTCCTCGCCGGGGCGGTCGACCTTGTTGACGACCACCAGAACCGGCACCTCGCCTTGCTGCAGCGTCTTCGCCAGCTCCGCGTCACCGGTCCGGATCCCAGCCCGAGCGTCCACCACGAGCAGGACCACATCGGCCTCGGCTATTCCGAGGCGAGCCTGGCGCTGAACGTCCGCGGCGAGCTCTCCCTCGTCGGCGATATCGATGCCCCCGGTGTCGAGCAGCTCGAAGGCCACGCCGTTCCATTCGCAGGCAATGTGCTTACGATCGCGGGTAACGCCGGGCTCGGCATGCGTCACCGCCTCGCGCCCCCCCGCCAAGCGATTGACGAGGCTGCTCTTGCCCACGTTCGGGAAGCCGACGACGGCGACGGCTGGAACTCCGTTTGCCCCCCGCGTAACGCTCATCGCGACCGCCCCCCGGCGTCCAACGCCCTCCGTCGTGACGACCTGGCGCCTGGTCGTACTTCCAACGGGTCGTGTGGCGACTTTATGTC
>JBAVGD010000189.1:0-6334 GCA_049684635.1 Solirubrobacterales bacterium
GGTCTATACGTAACGTTTTCGGCCCGTCGGCCGGGGGGTTGACCAAGGTGGGCTGCTCTCGCTGACTACCCTTTGGGTCATGCCTGCTCAGGCCTATGCCGGCAAAGAGTGCGTCTGCCAGCTGCGCAAGGGGATCTGCGACCAGACCTGCGTCCGCGACATGCTGGAGACGCCGTTCTACATCGCCTGCCTGAAGTTGAGTGGCCGGCGCTGCCTGGTGATCGGCGGCGGCGACATCGGCCTGGAGAAGGTCGAGGGCCTGCTGGTCTGCGACGCCGACGTCACGCTGATCGCCCCGGTCGCGCATCCCGAGCTGGAGGCGCTTGCCTCGGAGGGCTCGATCCGGTGGGAGCGGCGGGCCTACGTCGGCGCCGCCGATCTGGAGGGCGCCTTCATGGTCATCGCCGCGACCGATGACAGCGAGGTCAACATCGGCGTCTACGACGACGCTGAGAAACGGTCGATGCTGGCTAATGTCGTCGACGTTCCGCCACTCTGTAACTTCATCCTGCCGGCGATCGTCCGCACGGGCCCGCTCGCCATCGCCATCTCCACCGCCGGCGCCTCCCCCGCCCTCGCGAAGCGGATGAAGCGGGAGATCTCGGAGCTGTTCGGGGAGGACTACGCGCGGCTGGCGGTGATCCTCAACGACGCCCGCGGCTGGGCGAAGGGCACGTTGCCGACCTACCAGGATCGCAAGGAGTTCTTCGAGGGAATCGTCAATGGCGATCCCGACCCGATCGAGTTACTGCGCGAAGGACAGGAGACGACGGTTCTGGCGCTGGTCGAGTCCGCCAAAGAGCGCGCGGCCGCGGCGCTGGCCTGAGAGCCCCAGAATGACCACGGCCCGGACGAGGCCGAGCGACGCTGCCCAACACGGCCCCGAAGAAGCGCCAAATCAGGCGGTACCGCAGGCCGAGGAGCGCACCAGCTCGAGCGTGTCGCGCAGCTCCTCCGCCTGAGCGACGGTGAGCTTGGAGGCAAAGGCACTCGCCAGCTCGGCTACGACGAGCGGGCGCATTTCATCGAGAAGGTCGCGGCCCGCAGGCAGCAGAGTCGCGTAGCTGACCCGCCGGTCGGTCTCGCAGAAGGTCCGCTCCAGCAAACCCGCCTTGACCAGACGGTCGACGAGCTTGGTCATCCCACCGCGGGTGATCACCAGCACCTCCGCTAGGTCCCTCATCTTCAGCCGCTGCTCGGGCGCCTCCGCGACAGTTGCCAGCACCTCGTACCAGGGAAGCGGCGGCAGGTCGGACGCGGCCAGCGCCTCCTGAAGGCGCTGGGTAATCGCGGCATGGGTTCGCGTCAGCGATCCCCAGGCATCCCCATGAGGGGTTTGGCCGGGCGGGGCTGTTGCCTGCTTGTTCATGCGTGGATGATCGCAGATAAATGTTGTCGCGGCAATAGTTGACACGGAAGCAATTCGATGTAAACTAGTTTCCATGTCAACTATTGCTTTGGCAACGACTTCGAAAAGGAGCAGCGAAATGACCACCCAAACGATCAAGCAGGAGATCCCGGTGGGCACCTACGTCGTGGACCCGATCCATTCCTCGGTGACCTTCGCCGTCACCCACAACGGCGTCTCGACATTCCGCAGCGGCTTCGCCGACTACGAGGTGCGGCTCCTCGGCGGGGAGGCTCCCCGGCTGGAGGGCTCGGTCGACGTGGCGAGCATTGAGATCTACGAGGAGCAACTGAAGGGCCATCTCCTCTCCCCCGAGTTCTTCGACGCCGAGAGGCATCCACGACTCCACTTCGAGTCGACGGAGCTGCATATCGCCGACGACGGCTCGGTAAGGCTGCGCGGCGAGCTCGAGATCCGCGGCAAGAAGCACGGGGTCGAGGCGAGTGGCCGGATTGCGCAGCTCGGCGCCGACCTCAGCGGCAAAGCCCGCGTGGGACTCTCGCTGGAGGCGACGGTGGACCGGCGTGACTTCGGACTGGACTGGAGCGCGGAGCTGCCGAGCGGCGACCGGGTCCTCGAGTACGAGGTCAGCATCGCGATCGACCTCGAGCTGGTCGAGGAGGCCGAGTAGCGATGCGGGTCCTCGGCATATCCGGAAGCCTGCGCCGGGACTCGCTGAACAGCGCTCTCCTGCGGGCCGCCGCCGAGCGGCTGCCCGCGGGAGCGGAGTTGGTCTTCTTCGACCGGCTGGCGGATATCCCGCCCTTCAGCGAGGACGCGGAGGCGAGCCCGGCGCCTGACGCGGTCCGTGAGCTGCGCGAGGCGATCCGCGCCGCCGACGCAGTGCTGATCGCCACTCCCGAGTACAACCACTCCCTCCCCGGCCAGCTGAAGAACGCGCTCGATTGGGCTTCGCGCCCGGCGGGGCAGAGTGCTCTCAACGGCAAGCCCGCAGCCGCGATCGGCGCCTCGAAGAGCATGTTCGGCGGTGTCTGGGCGCAGGCCGAGCTGCGAAAGGTGCTGGCCGCGATGGGCGGCCGCGTTATCGAGGCTGAGCTGCCCGTTCCCCATGCCCACGAGCACCTGGTCGGCGATCGGTTGGAGCTGGAGCTCGAGCAGGCAGAGCGGCTGGACGAGATCCTCGCCGAGCTGGTCGCCGCCGCGGAGGCCGAGGCCGGCCTGGAGCCGATCGCAGCCTGACCGCTTCGGCGAATTCCGGGTGTCGGCCCCTCACCCTCCCAAGCTGATTCCGGTCCCGTTTGGCGCGTTAATCGGCGTGTTGCCGATTGAGGATCTATCCCGGTAGGGGATCGCACCCCTGGGACGGTTCAGGACCAAGTGGGGCGGTCACGGCGCGGATTCCGGATGGCAGCGCCTGTGGGATTCGCGATGCCTCAGCTGGCGGGCAGGGCGAAGAAGGCGACCGCGGCGAAGTGGGCCGCCGCCGCGAGGATCACGAAGAGGTGGAAGACCTCGTGATAGCCGAAGACGCGGGGGTTGGGATCTGGCCGCTGGGTCGCGTAGACCACCGCGCCGGCGGTGTAGAGGAGCCCGCCCGCGGCTACCAGCAGGGTCCCCGCCACCCCCATCGAGTTCCACAGCTCCGGGAAGGCGACGGCCGCAACCCAGCCCAGTGACATATAGATGAGCGCCGCGACCCATTTCGGATGGTCGATCCAGATCATCTCGACCACCGCGCCGGCGACCGCGCCGATCCAGACCACGACGAGAATCGCGCTGGCAAGAGGACCGTGCAGGACCAGCAGGGCAAATGGCGTGTAGGTCCCGGCGATGAGGAAGAAGATCATCGAGTGGTCCAGCCGGCGCATCAGCAGCCGCATGTCCGAGCGGGTCCAGTTGACCCGGTGGTAAAGCGCACTGGTTCCGAACAGCGCCGAGAGGCTGACCGCGTAGATGGAAACGGCCAGGGTTGCCTTCTCGGTCCTCGCGGCGATGATCAGCGCGGCACCAAGGAAGAGCGAGACGAAGAAGGCCCACTCGTGTGAGACCCCCCGCAGCTTCGGCTTGACGGCCGCAATCGCATCGCTCGCCGCCTCACGAGCCGCCCCCGCTTTTTCGACGGCGGCGTCACGAGCCGTCCCAGCTTTCTCGACCGCCGCCTCACGAGCGGCGCTGGCTCGCCCGACGGCGGCATCGCGCGCCGTTTCGAGTCGCTCGCCGATCCGCTCGGCACCCCGGCGCAGATCATCGACCATTGACGGAGGGTACCCCTCTGCGCCGATCGACCGTGACTCGACGGCATGCGTAGCCAAGCGGACCGTGAGGACCCATCCCGTTAGGGGCGTGCCGCTAACGGGATAGGCCCTGAGAGCCAGCGCGATGGCGCTGGGAACCCCACTGCATGCGTTGAAACCGGCCTGTCGACCGGGGGCTGGACGGATTTGTGCCGAGTTTGCGGAGTTGTCACCATGGGGACACAAATTGGATCGCGACAGATCTCCGCTTTGTGCGGAATCGCGACTCGGTTCTGTCCGACTCAGCGGCAATCCTTCGAAGTTCACCCCAAAAGCAGCCGCGAGAGGAGAAGTTTGATGTCCAAGACCTCCATCAGCACCCCGAAGACCGGTCTCCAGGGCCTCGCGATCGAGCGGCGCTTTTCGACCCTTGGGACGCATCCGTTCGACGAGGTCGAGTGGGAGGTACGCGATGCGGTGATCGGCAATCCGGAGAGCCCTGCCTTCGAGCAGCGGGAGGTTGAGTTCCCGAAGAGCTGGTCGCAGAACGCCACCAACATCGTCGCCCAGAAGTACTTCCGGGGGCAGCTGGGGAGCGACAAGCGCGAGCGCTCGGTGAAACAGATGATCGGGCGGGTCGCGGGGACGATCTCCGAGTGGGGGCGCGAGGGCAGCTACTTCGCCTCCGCCGAGGACGCGAATGCTTTCGAGGCCGAGCTGACCTCGATCCTGCTCAACCAGAAGGCGGCCTTCAACTCGCCGGTCTGGTTCAACGTCGGCTTCGAGGAGAAACCGCAGTGCTCGGCCTGCTTCATCCTCAGCGTCGACGACACGATGGAGTCGATCCTCGACTGGAACACCAAAGAGGGAATGATCTTCCGCGGTGGCTCGGGGTCGGGCATCAACCTCTCCAACATCCGCGGTTCTGTCGAGCCGCTCTCCAAGGGCGGGCTCGCCTCGGGGCCGGTCAGCTTCATGCGCGGCGCCGACGCCTGGGCGGGGACGATCAAGTCCGGCGGCAAGACGCGGCGCGCCGCGAAGATGGTCGTGCTCGACGTCGACCATCCCGACATCGAGAACTTCATCTGGTGCAAGGCCAAGGAGGAGGAGAAGGCGCTGGCGCTGCGCGAAGCCGGCTTCGACATGTCGATCGACGGCGAGGGCTTCACCTCGATCCAGTACCAGAACGCAAACAACTCGGTGCGAGTTACGGACGAGTTCATGGAGGCGGTCGAGGCCGGCGAGGACTGGAGCCTGACCGCCCGCAAGACCGGCAAGCCGACCAAGACGCTGCCGGCGCGGGAGCTGATGAACGAGATCGCCGACGCCGCCTGGCGCTGCGCCGACCCCGGCGTCCAGTACGACACGATCATCAACCGCTGGCACACCTGCCCGGAGTCCGGTCGAATTAATGCGTCTAATCCGTGCTCCGAGTACATGCACGTCGACGACTCGGCCTGCAACCTGGCCTCGCTCAACCTGATGAAGTTCCGCCGCGAGGACGGCAGCTTCGACGTCGACGACTTCCTGCACGCGGTCGACATCGTCTTCCTTGCGCAGGAGATCGTCGTCGGCTTCTCCAGCTACCCGACGGAGGAGATCACCGAGAACGCCAACCGCTTCCGCCAACTCGGGCTCGGCTACGCCAACCTCGGCGCGCTGCTGATGTCCGACGGCCTGCCCTACGACTCCGATGCGGGCCGCAACGTGGCCGCCGCGATCACCGCGCTGATGACCGGCCGCGCCTACCGGCAGTCGGCGCTGATCGCCGCCGGGGCGACCGGCCCCTACGACGAGTACGAGAAGAACCGCGACGCGCACAACGGCGTCATGCGGATGCACCGCGATGCCTCCTACGACATCGACCCGAACGGGATCAAGAGCGACCTGCTGGAGGCCGCCCAGCGAGCCTGGGACGAGGCCGTTGAGCTCGGCGAGGATCACGGCTACCGCAACGCGCAGGCGACGGTGCTGGCGCCGACCGGGACGATCAGCTTCCTGATGGACTGCGATACGACCGGGATCGAGCCGGACTTCTCCCTGGTCAAGTTCAAGGAGCTGGTCGGCGGCGGCCAGATGACGATCGTCAACCGCTCGGTGCCGCTGGCTCTCCGCACGCTCGGCTACAGCGACTCAGAGGTCGACCAGATCGACGCCCACATCGCTGAGAAGAACACGATCGTCGGCGCGCCCGGCCTCAAGGACGAGCACCTGCCGATCTTCGACGTGGCGGTCGGCGAGCGAGCGATCTCCCACACCGGCCACATCGACATGATGGCCGCGACCCAGCCGTTCATCTCCGGTGCGATCTCGAAGACGGTGAACCTGCCGCAGTCGGCGACGGTCGCGGACATCGCCGATGCCTACACCCGCGGCTGGAAAGGCGGACTGAAGGCGCTCGCTATCTACCGTGACGGCTCCAAGACCGCGCAGGCTCTGCGCACGGACGCGCAGAAGGAGAAGCAGGCCGAGCCAGAGGCCCCCGCGCCGGTGCCGGAGCGCAAAAGGATGCCGCGCGAGCGCGAGTCGATCACCCACAAGTTCTCGATCGCCGGTCACGAGGGCTACATCACCGCCGGCAAATACCAGGACGGCTCGGTCGGGGAGATCTTCCTCACCGACATCGGCAAGGAGGGCTCGACGATGCGGGGGCTGATGAACGCCTTCGCGACGGCGATCTCGATCGGCCTCCAGTACGGCGTCCCGCTCGAGGTCTTCGTGCGCAAGTTCA
>JBAVGD010000190.1:0-2235 GCA_049684635.1 Solirubrobacterales bacterium
GCCTTCGCCTTTGCCTGGCTCGTCTTGATGCGCTCGTGCTCGATCAGCTGCTTCGAGAGGTTCGAGAGCAGGGCGGCACGGTGCGCGGAATCGCGACTCAGCTTGTTTCGCTTCTTCCGATGCCGCATGGCGTCCGCCCTTCCTTCCGATTCTCAGTCGTGCTGCAGGTCGAGGCCGCGCGAGTGCAGGGTCTCGATCACTTCCTCGATCGATTTCTGCCCGAAGTTCGGAATCGCGTTCAGCTCCGAGCGCGTCTTTCGAACCAGATCGCCAACGGTCTGCACGCCCGCCCGCTTTAGGCAGTTGTAGGAACGCACGCCAAGCTCGAGCTCCTCGATCAGGATCTCATCGAGGCCGTCGTTGCCGGCGACTCCGTTGACGCCTGCACTCGCGAGGCCATCGGAGGGCAGCGCAGAGGAAGGCTCACGCGCCGTCAACTCTTCGACTCGCTCGGCATCCGTGAAGATCGCGAGGGTCTTGATCAGGATCTCGGATGCCTCGCGCAGCGCCGCCGCCGGCTCGATCGAGCCATCGGTCTCCAGCTCGAGGGTCAATTTGTCGAAGTCCGTCCGCTGGCCGACGCGGGCCGTTGCGACCGCGTAGGACGCACGCCGGATCGGCGAGAAGATCGAGTCGATCGGGATCACGCCGATCGGCTGGTCGTCCGACTTGTTCTCTTCAGCCGGCGAGTAGCCGCGGCCGCGGCCAATCGTCAGGTAGACCTCGAGCTTCGTTTTTTTCTCGAGCGTCGCGATCGGGGCGTCAGGGTTGAGGATCTCGACCCCGGACGGCAGGTCGATGTCCTTTGCCTTGACCTCGCCCGGGCCGGTGACAACCAGCGGCGCCTCGATTTCGTCCGCATCAGTATGCATGCGGACGACGAGCTCCTTGAGGTTGAGGATGATGTCCGTGACGTCCTCCTTGACGCCGGGCACGCTCGAAAACTCGTGCGCGACACCCTCGATGCGGACGCTCGTTACCGCGGCGCCGCCCAGGGAGGAAAGAAGGACTCGGCGAAGACTGTTGCCGAATGTGTAGCCAAAGCCCTTGTCGAGGGGCTCGATCGTGAACGTTCCGCGGCGGTCGTCCGCCTTCTCGGAGGTTATGCGAGGGACCTGGAAGTCAGTGGTCATGAGTTCCTTGCGTGTGCGTGTTTCAGAAGCTGGGTAGGGACTACTTGGAGTACAGCTCGACGATCAGCTGCTCCTGCACCGGTGCCGAGATCTCGGCCCGCTCCGGGTAGCGCAGAACCTTGGCTGTAAGCGAATCGTGATCGGCCTGAAGCCAAGCTGGAACTGTCGAGACAAGCTCTGTCGCCCGGCGGATCGTTTCGGTGGCGCCCGAGTCCGGCTTGATCGAAATCACGTCCTCGGGCCGGACTTGGTAGGACGGCACATCGACCCGGCGGCCGTTGACCAGCCAGTGCCCATGGCGGACCAGCTGGCGCGCCTGGCGCCTCGAAGCGGCAAAGCCAAGCCGCACCAGAACATTGTCGAAGCGCGACTCCAGCAGGCGCAGCAGGTTCTCGCCGGTGACACCCTCCTGCCGGGAGGCCTTGTCGTAGTAGGCGCGGAACTGCTTCTCCAGCACCTGGTAGTAGCGGCGCGTCTTCTGCTTCTCGCGCAGCTGCACCCGGTACTCGGACTGCCGCATCCGGCCGCGTCCATGCTCGCCCGGCGGGTACGAGCGGCGCTCGACGCCGCACTTGTCGGTGAAGCAGCGCTCACCCTTGAGGAAGAGCTTCTGACCCTCGCGGCGGCACTGCTTGCACTGTGGAGACGTGTCACGGGCCATTCGTGCTCAGACCCTTCTCCGCTTCTTCGGACGGCAGCCGTTGTGGGCCTGCGGCGAAACGTCCTTGACCGTGGTGACGTCGAGGCCGGCCGCCTGCAACGAACGGATCGCCGTCTCCCGCCCTGAGCCGGCGCCCTTGGCGAACACCTCGACCTTTTCCAGGCCATGTTCCATGCCTTTCTTGGCGGCTGCGTCGGCCGTCACCTGAGCGGCGAAGGGCGTCGACTTGCGAGAGCCTTTGAACCCGGCCGACCCGGCCGACTCCCACGCGATGACGTTGCCCTGGGTATCGGTCAGGGTCACGATCGTGTTGTTGAACGAAGTCTTGATGTGGGCCTGCCCGTAGGCGATGTTCTTCTTCACCCGACGTCGGGCGCGCCCCTTCGCGGGTTTTTTGGCTGCGGCCATCTCGAGTCCCCTACTTGGCTGTCGGCGCCTTGC
>JBAVGD010000191.1:0-9866 GCA_049684635.1 Solirubrobacterales bacterium
CGAATCGGGTGGTTCCCCGAGCCTGGTCTGGTGTTTGCCGAGGGTCGACCTCGAGGCGATGATCTCTGCGCGGCGTCTGAACTGAACACCGCCGTCGATCGCTTGGGCAAGGCACTCGAGGATCTTGGGCTGCCGGTCACGCACACGCCGAGCGCCGGACTGCGCCGGCTGGACGTGGCCGCGGATCTGTGGACGGATTCATCGCTGGAGGGGCTGGCGTTGCTCGAGTGCGTCGGTGTGGCGTCGCTGGGAGTCGGCAAGCTGGCGACTTACCGCTCGGATCGCTGCGTGGAGAGCATCCTCGTGAAGACCCGGGTGGGGCGGACGAAAGGCAGGATCTATGACAAGGGTGCCGAGACCGGATGCGCGCCACCCGGGCGCTGGATACGACTGGAGGGGCAGTGGCGCTTCGCGCAAGCGCACCGGCCGGCGGTAGAGCAGCTGAACGGCAGCATGCTTCGCAATCGTTTTCGGCGCCGCTTCGAGCCGCTCTGGCAGGCGGCGCAGGGCTTTCAGGTGGGGGGAGCCGATGTGATGGTGGAGCGAGTTGCGGCCGCGGTTGAAGCAGGGCAGCTGCGGCCGTCTCGAGCTCGATCGGTGGTGGGCTACCTGTTGCTGACGGCAAGCGGGGTGCCGCAGGGCGCCAAGCGGACGGTCTACGAACTGGAGCACGAGTGCCGCCAGCTGGGCCTTTCGATCTCCCTCCTGCAGAAGGGGGCGCGACGGGTGGATGTCGCGACCATCCTGGAGGAGTGCATGGCGTCCGAGATGTGGTCGTGACGGGGCCAGCCGAGAGGCGGCGCGGGCCCGAGTAGCGGGTCCCGGGAGCAGGCCATCACCGGTCAATGCCTGCGTCAAAACCGCGCCCGACGCCCCTCTTCGAGAAGGGCGGTGACGCACGTTGCATGCCAGACTCACGCAGGTGAGCAGCGAGAACTCCGGAAAGCCCCCGCAGGAGACGCCGCCCTACGAGGCAGGCGCGATTGAGGCTGCGAGGCAGGCCGCCTGGTTCGAGCGCGACAGCTTCGATACACCGCGTCCGGCAGATGGGCAGGCGGCGGTTTACGTCAAGCCCTCCAGCCCCTTCACCTCGGGCAACCTTCACATGGGTCACGTTCGGGACTACTCGATCGGGGACGCGTACGCGCGCTTTCGCCGCGCCCGCGGCGACGCGGTGCTCCTCGGCTTCGGCTTCGATGCTTTTGGGCTGCCGGCGGAGATGGCGGCGATCGAGCGCGGCGTGACGCCGGCCGACTGGGTCACGACCTGTGGCGAGCGGATGCTCGGCCAGATGAAGCGGCTGGGCTTCTCCTTCGATTACGAGCGGGTCTTCTACAGCTCCGACGAGGACCAGTACCGGTGGTCGCAGTGGCTGTTCGTAACCCTGCTCGAGGCGGGCTTGATCTACCGCGACGACGCCACCGTGGACTGGTGCGACACCTGCCAGACGACGCTGGCGGCGCTGCAGGTGGAGGACGGCCGCTGCTGGCGCTGCCACAACCCTGTGCGGCTCACCCGGCGCCCCACCTGGTTCCTGCGGATCACCCCGTACCTGGAGGAGAACGATCGCAATCTCGATGGCTTCGATCACTGGGACGAGCTCTCGCTTGCCGCGCAGAGATACATCCTCGGGCGCACGGACGGGGTCGAGTTCGATCTCGGCGACGGCGATGCAAGGCTGACGGTCTTCACCCCGTACCGGGATGCGGTGGCGGACGCCCGCTTCGTTCTCCTCTCGCCGCGGCATCCGGAAATCGACCGGTGGACAGCTGACGCTGCGGCGGGCGAGCAGCTCGACCAGCTTCGCTCGGGCGGCTGGGAGCGCAGCGCCCGGGACGTCTCAGCCGTCCCGGTGATCGACACGGGCATGGCCGTCGCCGGTCCGGGCGGTGGGCAGCTGCCGATCTTCGTCTCGCCGCTCGTCGACGCGCGCTACGGCCCAACGGCTGCGTTCGGCATCCCGGCGGCCGATGAGGCCGACGAGGCGATCTGGCGGCGGATGGCGGCCACGCCAGATGAGCCGGGGGGACCAGCCCCGGAGCCGAACGCCGATCACGTCCGCGAGGCGAAGCGCTACCGGGCCTTCGACTTCTCGATCTCCCGGCAGCGCTACTGGGGCGGGCCGATCCCCGTCGTGCACTGCGAGCGGTGCGGCCCGGTGCCGGTTCCGGTCGAGGAGCTGCCGGTGCGTTTGCCGCGCGACATCCTTCCCACCGGAACGGGTAACCCGCTGGCTGAGCGCCCGGACTTCGTCGACACCCCGTGTCCGAGCTGCGGTGAGCCCGGCAAGCGCGAGACGGACACCCTCGACTGCCACTTCGATGCCCTCTGGCTCTGGATTCCGGCGGCGGTGCCGCCGGAGGATCGCGTCGAGCAGATGTTCACCCACCCCGACCTGCGCCGCTGGCTGCCCTCCGAGCGCCTCGTCGCCGGCAACGACTCCGGTGGCTTTGTCTTCGACCAGCGGGTCGTCACCAAGGCGCTGCGCGACATCGGCCCCCTCGCCTTCCTCGCCGACGGCGAGCCCTTCGCCGGCTGCCTCTTCCACGAGATGGTGATTGCCGACGGGCGCAAGATGAGCAAGCACCTCGGCAACGTCGTCGATCCCGACGCACTGGTCGAGCGCTATGGCGCCGACACCGTCCGGTTTGCGGTCCTCTACGCGGCCGGGCCCGCCAAGACGCTGAACTGGAATGACGGCGCACTGCGCTTCGCCAGCCGCTTCCTCAACAGCCTCTGGGAGTACACGCACGATCGGGTGGCGGCGGCCACGGAGGCCCCGAATGACCCCGAGGCCGCGGCCGCCACCGCGTTCATCCGCGAGCGGTTGGCCAAATGGTGCGAGAACGGCGTCGCTCGGATTACCGCTGACCTCGAGGAGCTGCAGATGCACAAGGCGGTGCGCAACGCCACGCGGCTGTTCGACCGGATCAAGGACTACGAGAAGCGGATCGTCGCGCGCCGTGGGACGCTCTGCCGGGAGGATTACGAGGCTCTGCTTGCGGCACTTGACCTGCTCTCGCGAATTCTTGCGCCCTTCACGCCCCATGTCGCGGAGCAGCTGCTGCTCGCCCTGGGGAACGAGGACGGCGGCGGCCTGCCCGGCCGCTGGCCGGAGCCGGTCGCCGTGGAGGCGACCACTCGCTAGGGTTTTCGAATCGCCACCGAGGTGACGGCAAGCTCCAGCTCCAAGGAAGCGATCGCGAAGCGGCTCGCGGAGACCCGTGAGCGCACGCTGGAGCTGATCGAGCCGCTCGACGAGGAGCAGCTCAACCAGGTCTACTCGCCGATCCTCAGCCCGCTCGCCTGGGACCTCGGTCACATCGCCAACTTCGAGGAGCTCTGGCTGGTGCGGACGATCGGAGAGCGCGAGCCGCTGCACGGCAACCTCGGTCGCTTCTACGACGCGATCGAGAACCCGCGAAAAACGCGAAACGAACTACCCATCCTGCGCGACGCCGAGTTGCGCTCCTACCTCGCCGACGTCCGCGAGCGCACGCTCGACGTGCTCGCAGAAGTTGAGATCGGCACCGAGGCCGGAGACCCGCTGCTGCGCGAAGGCTTCGTCTACGAGATGTTGATCGCCCACGAGCAGCAGCACAACGAGACGATGCTGCAGCTCCTGCAGATGGTCGAGCCGTACGAGCCGATCCGAAGCGACCCCGCCCCGGCGCTCGAGCCCGTGGCGCCAGGCCCGGAGATGGTCGTGGTGGAGGGCGGTGAATATGTGATCGGTGCCGGGGCAGGCGGCTTCGCCTATGACAACGAGCGCACCCAGCACGTCATCGATCTGGCGCCCTTCGAGATCGATCGAACTCCCGTCACCAACGGGGCGTACATCCAGTTCATGGAGGAGACCGGAGCGGACCCGCCGCTGTACTGGGAGCGGGACGGTGAGGGGGGGTGGCTGGGAACCGCGATGGGCCGGCGCGAGCCAATCGATGCAGCCCATCCCGTGATCCACGTCTCCTGGCACGAGGCCGACGCCTTCGCTCGCTGGGCGGGGAAGCGACTGCCGACTGAGCAGGAGTGGGAGGCCGCCTGCGCGGGCAGCGACCGCGAGCGCGCCAACCTGGACCAGCTTGCGTTCGGCGCCGCGCCGGCCGGGGCGTACGGCAATGCACCCGCCGATTGCGGGGCGGTGCAGATGTTCGGCGACGTCTGGGAGTGGACCTCCTCCACCTTTCTCGCCTACCCAGGGTTCGCGCCCTTTCCCTACGCGGAGTACTCGGAGGCGTTCTTCGGCGACGGGTACCGCGTGCTGCGCGGCGGCGCCTGGGCAACTCGCCGCAACACGATCCGTCCAAGCTTTCGAAACTGGGACCTGCCGCAACGCCGCCAGATCTTCGCGGGATTGCGCTGCGCGCGGGACGTGAGCGATCAGTAACGACGCCGGCCGATCGTCAGGACGAGAAAACCATGCCCTCCAATACCAGCGCAGAGCGGATAGCAATTGAGGTCCACCTTGCCGCAAACGGCAGCGCGACAATGGCCCGAGAGGTCCGTCGCGGGCTCACGGCGGAACCCAAGGAGCTCGCCCCGAAGTATTTCTACGATCAGCGCGGCTCCGAGCTCTTCGAGCGGATCACCGAACTGCCCGAGTACTACCCGACCCGTGCCGAGCGAGCGATCCTTGCCGACCGCTCGGCCGAAATCATCGCGGCCGCGGGGGAGCCGTCGACCCTGGTCGAGCTCGGCTCCGGCTCGGCCGCTAAGACCCGCCATCTGCTGAGCGCTATGCGCGACGCCGGTTGCCTGCGCACCTTCGTTCCCGTCGACATCTCCGAGGAGATAACCCGCCAGGCCGCCGAGTCTCTGGTGGAGGAGTATCCGAGCCTTACCGTTCGCGGCCTGGTCTGCGACTTCGAGCACGACCTGGAGCGGATCCCGAACGGTGGCGGCGGTCGGTTGATCGCCTTCCTCGGCGGCACGATCGGGAACCTCTATCCCGACGCCTGCCGCGAATTCCTCGCTCGGCTCGGGGTGCTCCTGCAGCCGGGGGACCGGATCCTCTTGGGGACCGACCTGGTGAAGGAGCCGGCTCGCCTCGAGGCGGCCTATGACGACGCGGCGGGGGTTACCGCAGAGTTCAACAGGAACGTGCTCGCCGTCCTCAACCGGGAGCTCGCCGCCGACTTCGACCCCGCCCGCTTCGAGCACGTGGCTCGCTATGACGCGCAGGAGGCGCGCATGGATATTCGCCTCCGCTCCCTCACAGACCAGACTGTCCGCCTGGACGCGCTTGATCTCAGCGTTGACTTCGCGGCGGGCGAGGAGATGCGGACGGAGATCTCCGCCAAGTTCACGCGGGAGCGCCTCGAGCGGATCTACGAAGAAGCGGGCTTGACCCTCGCCGGATGGTTCACCGATCCCGCCGGCGATTACGCCCTCAGCCTGGCTCGCCGCGCGTAAGCGCGACCTTGCACGCCATTCAATTGCCGGGCTGCACGAAGAGGCGGGCGAGCGAGAGTTCATCGCTGCGCGTAGATTGCAGCTCGGTTACTGCTGCCAGGCGCAAGAGGAGGACTGGATATGGCCGTCAAGCTGCATCGTTGTTCCACCATGTGGGTGAAGATCGGTATTCATCCGTGCTGGCGAGTGCAGAAGGCGCTGGACGAAGCCGGAGTGGATTACGAGGTGGTCCAGCATCCGACCGTTCCGCGAAGCAAGCGCACCGCCTACATCGAGCTGACCGGCGGCCAGTCCGCGCTACCGGCGATCGAGCTCGAGAGCGGGACCGTGATCCGCGAAGAGTCCAAAGACCTCGTCAAGCGGATCCAGGAGGGTCGACTCGAGGCGTAGGTCGTCGCGTCCCCCACCGGGTAGATCCTTAATGCCGCTGAAAGCGATTCAAGATGCGCGCGGCGCTTGCCCCCCAAGACAGAAGGGACAAGCGCAGCGAGCAGGGCCACACAGACGCAAAACAACTACGCCTCGCCAACTACCGCGGCGGCAGCATGACCATCTCACCGTACGTTGCGGGTGTTGAGATCGGTAGAGCGCAATTTCACATGAGTGACCTAGCCGTGCGTTATGGCACGCCCAAATCGCTAGCGTGCGGGGGGAGATGAAGCTCTGCCGCTTCAGCATTTTCGGTGGACCGCCCGCGCTTGGAATCGTGGAGGGCGACGAGGTCATCGATGTCTCATCCGCCGCCATTCAGGCCGAACCGGCTCGCACCCTGGCGGAGATCGGCCGCCCGGATCTGGAGGCAATCGCTCGGGGCGCGCAGCGGTTGCCGCTCGCCGAAGTCGACCTGCTGGCGCCGGCGACCCCCCGCAAGTATCTGGCGATCGCGCTCAACTACGCCGATCACATCGCGGAGACCGGCATGGAGGCTCCCGAGGTGCCGGTCTTCTTCAACAAGCAGGTGACCTGCGTGGTCGGACCCGGTGCGGATGTCCACATGCCGCGCGTTTCGACCTTCCTCGACTACGAGGCCGAGCTGGCGGTGGTGATCGGTCGTCGCTGCCGCCATGTCCCGGTCGAGGAGGCGCATGAGGTGATCGCCGGCTACACCTGCGCCAACGATCTGACGGTGCGTGACTGGCAGGCCCGGGCGCAGACGATGACGATCGGCAAGTCCTTCGACACCCACGGCCCGCTTGGCCCCTGGCTGGTCACCGCCGACGAGCTCGGAGATCCCCAGGACCTGCGCATCAGGTGCTCCGTCAACGACGAGGTGCGCCAGGACGCGCGCACCGACGAGATGGTCTTCAATTGCTTCCAGCAGGTTTCACATCTCTCCGAAGCCTTCACCCTCGAGCCCGGTGACGTGATTGCGACCGGCACGCCGGCCGGTGTCGGCATCGGCCGCAAACCGATCCGCGAGAACGTCCTCCACGTCGGCGACACCGTCCGGGTTGAGATCGAGGGCATCGGCGAGCTGGTCAACACCGTGGTCGAGGAGCCCGAGGGCTTTGTCGTCGCCGAGTAGCCGTCTGGGCCACCCGACCTAAAGGGAAAACTCAACCGAGCCTTAGGCAGGGTTCAGATTGAGCCCGGAGGATGCCGCGCCATGGATACAAGAGGCTCACTCTCGATACCCGACGGTGACGTCGCGCCCGCGGGCAGCATCTACCGCAGTTCGGTGGACCGCATCGTGCCGCGCACTCGCCGCGCCAGAACCGGCGGAGCCGCGGGCAACGAGATCCTGACTGCGGCAACGGCAGCTGTGCTGACCTGTCTGCTGCTCGCCGAGGGCCTGACGATCCTGCGCCTGGGCAGCCTGCGTTCGGCGCACATGTTCATCGGCATGATGCTCATCCCGCCCGTGCTGCTCAAGCTCGGCAGCACCGGCTATCGCTTCCTTCGCTACTACACCCGCTCGCCCGCCTACCAGGAGAAGGGCCCACCGCTGTTGCCCCTGCGCCTGATGGCGCCTGTGCTCGTCGCCAGCACTGTCGGTGTCTTCGCGACGGGAGTGACGCTGCTCGTGCTGGGGCACAGGTCAAGCACGGTCCTGCTGCTCCACAAGGCGAGCTTCATCGTCTGGGGAGCGGTGTTCGGGATTCACTTTCTCGCCTACCTGCCCCGCGTCCTGCGCTCCCTGAGCGCCGACTGGAGTGGCGCACGCCGACACACCGTCAGAGGGGCCGGCCTCAGAGCCATGCTCCTGACCAGCGCTCTTGGTGGCGGCCTCGCTCTCGCGATCGCCCTGCTCCCAGCGATCAGCGGTTGGCACGCCTGATCTGGGTTAGAGGGCTAGGGCCGAAGCGAAACCGGAGTCGCCGGAGGGGCGCCGGTTTCCAGCAACGTCGCGATGTAGATGACGAGGCGGTCTGAGCCGTTGTTCGCCGCTTCGTGGATGGTCGAGCGCTGCTCAACGAGCCACTGACCGGCACGGAGGTGCCCGGTCTGCCCCTCCTTGATCGTTCCCACCGTGGTGGGGTGCTGTTCGGCTTCCCCGGCATAGACGGTGACCGACCCACGCCGCACGGTGTAGGTAAGGACCCCGGAAACCACCCGGGCCACCTGCGTTCCGAGGTGGTGATGTAACGCCAACTTGGCACCCGGATCCACAACGACGCGGCTGAGAGTGAGAGTCCTCCCCGGCGCGCCCTCGACATGACGGCGATGCTCCACGCCCCGGCTCCGCCGGTGGGATTGGTCGAGGTCAGTACGTTGCCTTCGAAATCACCGGCAACGCATAGGGACGCCGACGGGCACGACACTGCGCTGATCGAGAAACTGTCCACATCTGTGACGGTCCACGCCAGCGGCGTAGCTGAAGCGATCATCGGTATGGTGAAACTGATGAGGAGCATCCACCAGCAGTGCGAACATCCGAATGCTGTGTTTCATGAGGGGATCTCCTCTGGTTGACGTTCTCAAAAGTGAAAGACCGTGGAGAGTGTTTTAGAACATCACGTCCTGAAACTGACTCGAGAACGCCGAGCAGCTCAAGATGATTTCGTTCCCATCCTTTCTGTACGTCACCCTGTAGGGGAGCATGCCGTAGTGCCCTGTGCCTGGTGCAATGCCAGTGAACTGCACGCCAGTTGCGTTACCGACTACCTCAGCATGTGCGTTGCTAGTTGAAGTAGTCCTCGCCCAGACTTGCGCGTTGCCCGGCATCGCAAACTGGAAGCGCCATGGTGAGTGGCCTGGAGGGGAAACGGGCAATAGGAATTGATGACCGCTGGGCCCCTTGGCGTTGTACCATTTTGGGTCCCAGGCTTGGCCTTCTGCTATCCACTCGCCGTAGTACAGGGCGAACTGACTGCTTGAGCCGAACCTATCTAGGTACGGTTTAAAGCGTCTTCGGGAAAGGCATCGAGGATTCTTCGACGTAAACGCGCCGTTCGCGGTCAGGGTTCCGTCCGGCGCCTTATTTGCCGAGAAGCTCAACTTCGTTGCCGCGGTCGTGTGGATCGTCTTGGCGCTACTTGGCGCTGCAACTACCAACGCGAGCAACATGACTCCCGCTGACATAGCTGCAAGCTTTATGGCCCTCACGGTCACCTTGGCGCGGGCGGATCGAGACGGATGGACGAACACGGCAAACCTCCTAGTTCCTCTCCGGGGGTCCCTTGGTTCGGTTATCTCTGTCGCTGGGACAGGCCGGGAGGACGCCGAGGCTTTTGTGCCAAGACGGCCGCGCGAAAGGTTCAGCAGCGGCGGATATGACCTTGTGCGGGTAGCGACGCTACCGCAATTCGGCCTCTTTGACGAAGCACCCTTGTCAAAGTCTCCCATTACTGGGGCATACACGCCTGACGGTCACGACAAAGATCACCGTCACCGTCTGCAACGCCGCCGACGATACGACCAGCAAGAACAAGACGATAGCGCGGCTCCGCTGCTGATCGGCGCCGCGGTCGACCTCGCGATCATCCGCCTATCTGGCTACGGTCACGGCGCTGCGCCTACCGCGGCACGACCCGGGCCTCTTCACCTCCCTGCCCTACTTCTGCGCCTCGACCGGCACCCCGCCGATCCCCGAGCCCTGGAACGCCCTCGCGAACGCCTGGTCCAGGCGTTCGACTCTGCCGACGGCGCCCCCGAACTCATCAAGGCCCGGGCAATCGCCCGGTCGAGTCCGAGCGGCACGACGCGAGCGTACGCTTGGGTCCAGGAATGCGGGGCTCTTATTGCGCTGCCTTGGTGCCGACCGACCGAGACCCCACGCTCGTAATCTCGACGGAGCAAGAGCGCGTTGGACCGTACACCTGCATTGGACGAAAAGGAGGCCTGCGTGAACGCCGGATTGGGACACGATCAATGTGGGGCTCGCTCTACGTGCCTGGAAATTCGGGACACAAAACACTTATTGTGCCGTCCGATACGATCAAAAGAGGCTAATTTCCAGGTCTTTTCTAATGCCGGAGGAGGGACTCGAACCCCCGACACGCGGATTATGATTC
>JBAVGD010000192.1:0-13073 GCA_049684635.1 Solirubrobacterales bacterium
TCTGAGACGTATGCGGGCGGGAGGGGCAGGGTGCCCCTCCCGCGTGCTGGGTTTTCCGCCACGGCCCCGACGGCTGTCCGCGGAAGGGCGGGGGGCGGAAAAGGGGACGCCGCTGCGCGGGAGGGGCACCCTGCCCATCCACGCTGGCGCGGTCTCAGGTCTCAGTGGATGTAGTGCCTGAGCGCGTCGGTGATTCGCTGCGGTTGCTCCACCACCTGCCTGTAGGTGAGCCGGATGACGCTGTAGCCCAGCGCTCTGAGTTTGAGATCGCGATTGCGGTCATCCTCGAATGCCGCTCTCCCACGGTGGTACCTGTAGCCATCGGTTTCAACGATCAGCCGCCGGTCCCGCCAGAGGAAGTCAACCTCCATGGAGTCGATCCGAACGTTGACCTCAGGGGCCGGGAGGCCGCACTTGCGGCAATGCCGGAGGAACAGGCGCTCAAGCTCGCTGCGGGTGCCGTCGTGAATAAGCACCGGCTCGCTTGCCAGTCCAAGCACCGCGGCTTGGCGAATGGCGCGGCGGTGCTGCTCGGCGGGAACCACCCTCTGCAGGTCATCCAGGGTGCGGGCCGGAATGGTGACGGGAATCGCGCTGCGGCGGGTGATCTGCTCAGGCAAGAGCGACCGCGGACGGTGCAGGCGAATTCCGCGGCGCTTAGCCCTACCGCCACTGGCGAGGGCGGAGACGTCAACCACTCCGGCTTGTGGCGGTAGAAGGCCCCACAGCATTGCTGCGCTTCGGTGGCTGAGCACCGCGCTTGGCCCGCGCTGCTGTTGCGGGTCGGGCGGGTTCCCCCCACAGGCCAGCACGGCAGCCATCCATCTGCCGTGGTGCGAGAGCGCCGTGTGGCCCACCGCATAGACGCCCCGATGGATCCGATGCAGGTGCCCCGCCTCAACGCGCCGCCGGACGCCGCTTTCCGTCATGCCCACAGCGCGAAGCTGCCGCAAGGAGACGACGCCGTGTTGTCGGGCCGCGATATTTGCGGCCGCGGCGTCGGGTGTGGCGACTTTCTTCCGCATACCGACAGAAAGTCGCCACGGCAGCGGGAGTCACCCCCGTACCGGGTCGTCTAGGGTCGCGTCGTGATCGACGATTTCGTCAATGTGGCGGATTTCGAGCGGGCGGCGGCGGAGAAGCTCGGTCCGGGTGTCTTTGGCTATTTCGCCGGCGGCGCCGGCGACGAGGTCACGCTTGAGGAGAACGTGAGCGCTTGGCGGCGCTGGAGGCTGCGGCCGCGAATGTTGGCCGGGCTCAGCGAGTGGCAAACCGGCACGAAGCTCCTCAACGCCGAGCTGTCGATGCCGGTGCTGGTTGCGCCAGTCGCCTATCAGAGTCTCGTCGACCCGGACGGAGAGGTGGCAATGGCCCGCGCCGCCGCGGCAGCCGGCACCGTCATGTGCCTCTCGACGCTGGCCACCAGGCGGCCGGCCGAGGTGGCCGCCGCGGCACCGAGTGGGCGACGCTGGTTCCAGCTCTACTGCTTCCGCGATTCTGCCGTTACGCAGGCGCTGATGGAGGAGGCGATCGAGTCGGGGTTTGAGGCCATCGTCGTCACGGTGGACGCGCCGCGGGGCGGCAATCGCGAGCGCGATACGAGGACCGGTTTCAAGATTCCGGAGGGCCTTGGGGTGCCAAGCGTCGAAGCAGCGCTCGGGTCTGAACGGGCGGTGACGATTGAGGAGACCTTTCGCCTGATGGATCCCGCCCTGAGCTGGTCTGCCCTCGGGGACCTCGCTGCGGCGTGCCGCGCACCCGTGCTCGTCAAGGGAATTCTGACTCCCGAGGATGCGGCGATCGCGGTGGAGCACGGCGTTGCCGGTGTGATCGTGTCGAACCACGGCGGTCGCCAGCTCGATTGCGTGCCGGCAGGCGCGGACGCGCTTCCCGGGATCGTCGAAGCCGTGGAGGGTCGGGCGCCGGTTCTCGTCGACGGCGGCGTTCGCCGCGGCGTCGATGTCGCCATTGCGCTGTCCCTCGGTGCCGATGCGGTGCTGGTTGGCCGGCCTGCTCTCTGGGGCCTTGCGGTTGGCGGTGAGGAGGGTGCCCGGCGCGTACTGGAGCTCCTGCGCGACGAGCTCGAGCTGACTCTCGCGCTCTGCGGTTGCTCCTCGCCTGCCGGGCTGACGCGCGCCCACGTCCAGCGGGCTCCGTTCGCCACCGTATATTCGAGCTGAGAGTCGATCTCTCGAGTCGATGGCCCAACGAATTCCCCGCGACGAATCCCTCAGCCGGGTCCACGGTGTGGGCGCGCTGTTCGCCGCCGCCTACGGCAACGTCGGCTCCTCGATCTATTACGCGCTTGGCGTCACCGCCGCCTTCGCCCTCGGGCTGACGCCGATCGCTTTCATCATCTCCGGCGTGATCTTCATGTTCACCGCGGCAACCTATGCCGAGGCGACCGTGATGTATCCGGAGGCGGGCGGCTCGTCCAGCTTTGCGCGCCACGCCTTCAACGAGTTCGTGAGCTTCATCGCGGCCTGGGGTCAGATGCTCAACTACGTAATCACGGTCGCCATCTCGGCCTACTTCGTTCCCCACTACCTGGCCGTCTTCTGGGAGCCGTTGCGCCATGGTCCGGGCGACATCCTCGGCGGCGCCATCCTGATTGTCGCGCTGGCGCTGCTGAACGTTCGCGGCTCGCAGGAGTCAGCCCGCCTCAACCTCGTCCTGGCGGTGGCAGATCTGGCGACCCAGGTCGTCTTGGTCGGTATCGGCCTGGCCCTGGTCTTCAACCCCAGCGTGCTGGTCGACAACGTCCACCTCGGCGTCGCGCCGACCTGGAGCGACTTTGCGCTTGGAATTGCGGTGAGCATGATCGCCTACACCGGGATCGAGACGATCTCGAACATGGCCGAGGAGGCCCGCGACGCGGCGCGGACGATCCCTCGCGCCGTGATCCTCACCGTCGCCGCGGTTCTCGGCCTCTACCTGCTGATTCCCATGGTGGCGCTCTCGGCGATGCCGGTCACTCAGAACGCGGGACACTTCTCGACGGCGCTGGGCAGCGAATTCGCCAACGACCCGATCCTCGGCATCGTTGAGAACCTCGGCCTCGGTGCGGGTCTCACCGAAGCACTGCGCTTCTACGTGGGAATCCTGGCTGCGGTGATCCTGCTGATCGCGACGAACGCGGGCCTGATCGGAGTTTCCCGTCTCACTTACTCGATGGGGCAGCACCGCCAGCTCCCAGAGGCCCTGCGGCAGGTGCATCCGCGCTACCGAACTCCCTACATCGCGATCATGATCTTTGCGGCGATCGCCGTGGCGACGTTGATCCCGGGTCAGACCGATTTCCTGGCGACGATGTACTCGTTCGGGGCGATGCTCTCGTTCACGATCGCGCATGTGTCGGTGATCTGGCTGCGCCGGCGCAGGTCGGAAGCGGAGCGGCTGTGGAAACCGCGACTGAACTTCCACTTTCGTGGGGTGGAGGTTCCGCTGACGGCCGTGCTCGGTGGTCTCGGGACGTTCTCGGCGTGGATCGTGGTGATGGCGCTCTACCCGCGCACGCTTGCGGTCGGGCTTGGCTGGATGGTGCTCGGGGTCGCGATCTACGTGCTCTACCGCCGCAATCAGCGATTGCCTTTGACGGATACGGTCAAGGTCCTGCTGCCGGAGCCGCTGGGCGTCGAGGAGATCGAGTACCGAAGCGTCCTCGTGGCCTTCGAGGAGGGTGAGCCGTTCTCGGAGGAGATGGTTGCGACCGCGGTCAAGCTGGCATCCAAGCGCCGGCGCGGCATCCATGTCCACTCGATGCTGATGGTGCCGACGCACCTTCCGCTCAACGCCGACATGCGGGAGCAGGAAGCGGAGGCGCAGAGCAAGATCGAGCAGGCGAAGCTAATCGGAGGCCAGCGGGTTACGGGCCACGTCGAGAGGGTGAGGCCGGGGCAGGCCGGGTATTCGATTGCGGGAGAGGCGAAGTTGATCAATGCGGCCGCGGTTGTGGTTGGACTGCGTTACCGCAATGGCACGCCGCTCTACGACAAGACGCTCCAGACGGTGCTGGCTGAGCGGCCGTGCCGGGTGATCGTCGTTTCCGACCGATCGCTGCAGCAGGGACCGGAAGTAGCTCCTGTCCTCGCCTAGAATCGCGCACGTGAGCGACGACGCGCCCAATACGCCCCCCTCGGCGCCCCGCCGAGGCCGGCAACCAGCGGGGGCGGGCGCGCGGGTCTACAGCGCGTCCATCCGCGTCTTTTCGTCTCTTCTGATTGTCCTCGGGCTCCTGCTGCTCGTTGCCACCTTCGCCCGGGGCGGGGGCCCTCTCTCGATTGGCGTACTGATGGGGGTCAGCTTTCTCGGGGTCGGTGTGGCGCGGCTGTGGCTCTCAGCACGGATGCACAGGTGAGCGACCCAGAGCCCCCGCGCCGCTCGCGTCTGGAGCCGCTGTTGCAGCGTGGCCTGGGTGTTCCGGGGCTGTTTGTGGCCGTCTATTCGCTGGTCGGCTTCTCGATCTACTTTGCACTCGGCGTCGTCGCCGACCGCGGCCTTGGCCTGACGCCGCTGATCTTCCTTGCCGCGGGCCTGATGTTCGCTCTGACGACGCTCAGCTACGTCGAGGGTGGCGCGATGCTGAGGGAACGCGGCGGCTCATCCAGCTTCGCGCGCCACGCATTCAACGAGCTGCTCGCTTTCATAGCCGGCTGGGCGATCCTGATCGACTATCTCCTCGTGGCCGCGCTGGCGGCCATCTCCGTTCCCCATTACCTCGAGCCGATCTCCGTCCACCTCTCCGACGCCGGCTGGGAGATCGGAATCGCGGGCCTCGTGATCGTCGTGGCCTGCGTGCTCAACGTCCTCAACATCACCGGGCGGGTGCGGTTGCTGGCGGTCCTTGCCCTCGCCGACGTTGCGCTTCAGATCGCGGTGATCACGGTCGGGCTGCTGACGGTCCTGCACCCCGATCGTCTCACCGCGCAACTGAATCTCTTCACCGACCCCAGCGTCAGCGACATCGTCTATGCGGCCGTTGTCGCGATGCTTGCCTATGCGGGTATCGAGGCTGCCGCCGATCTGGCGCCCGACATCGAGGTCAAGCCGCGCGACCTGAAGCGGATCGTCTCCCTCGGGGCGGTTGCCGTGCCGCTTGCCTATGCGCTGATGGCGGCGGTCGCGCTGATGGCGGTGCCGGTTGTCGCCGGGCCGCATGGGCCCGAAACGGCGCTCGGCGGCAAATTCGTCGAGGACCCGGTGCTGGGGGTGGTTTCTTCCTACCGGCCGGCTTGGGTGGCCGATCTGATGCGCGGCCTCGTGGCCCTGGTGGCCTCGCCGGTCCTCTTCTGGGCCGCGACGACCGCCATGCTGGGCGTGTCTCGCCATATCTACACCCTCGCGATCAACAGGCAGATCCCGAGCTGGCTTGGCAAGCTCAACAGTCGCCACGCGACTCCCCATGTGGCGATCGCGCTCTCGGGCCTGATCGCAATCGGCCTCGTTGTCCCGACGGATGTCAAGCTGCTCGCCAGCCTCTATGCCTTCGGCGCAACCCTGGCGATGACGATCGCCCATGTCTCGATCGTGCGCCTGCGAGTCACGCAGCCCGATCGAGCGCGGCCGTTTCGGGTTCCCTGGAATGTCTCGTGGCGGGGGGCACGCCTTCCGGTGCCGACGATCGCCGCTGGGCTCCTCAGCGGCCTCGCCTTCGTCAGCGTCCTCCTCCTCCACACCGATGCTCGCTGGGTTGGCGGCGGCTGGATGGCGTTCGGACTCGTCTTCTATGTGATCTACCGCAAGGTCATCGAGGGGACCTCGCTGACGCGACGGGTGTCGGTGAGCGAGCGAGCCCTGACCAAGCAGGTGCCCGAGGTTGCCTATCGCTCGATCCTCGTGCCGGTCTTCGGGACAAAGCTCGACGACGACATCATCGCCACCGCGGGACGGCTCGCGGCGGCGGAGCAGGAGCAGGCGGAGGGTGAGGATGAGGGTGCGCGGCTGGCGCTGGTATACGTGGTTGACGTACCGCTGACCGTTCCACTCGACGCCGAGCTGCCGCCGGCACGCGAGGAAGAGGCGCGCCAGGCGCTCGAGCGCGCGCGGCAGGTCGCGGAAGAGTACGAGGATGTGGCGGTCAGCACCGAGGTGATTCACGCCCGCGACATCGGGGCTGGGATCGTCGAGGCGGCGCGGCGCGGCGCGGCCGAGGCGATCGTCATCGGAGGCGAGCCGCCGACCAAGATCCGGGGTGGGGCCACGCTCGGCGGGATCGGCGCGGCCAAGCCGGCGGAGATTGGCGCCGCTACCGAGTATGTGCTGACGAAGGCTCCCTGTCGCGTGCTGCTGACCGCTCCGCCCGAGAGCCCCCCCGAGCCTTCCCTTGCTGATTAGACTCCAGCGGTGGTGACGGCGTGTTCATCCTGATCGTCGGCTGCGGCCGCGTTGGTTCCTCGGTCGCGCGGACGATGCTCCGCGAAGGCCATCAGGTCTCGTGCCTGGACGAGGACCCGGAGTCGCACGCCCGGCTCGAGGTGGGTCTGGAGAAGGGTTGGGAGGATCTGGGCGGTCAGTTCACCGTTGGCACCGGGCTGGAGACGGAGGCGCTCGTCGCGGCCGGAATCGAAAAGGCGGATGCGTTCATTGCCTCGACCGATGGCGACAACACGAACATCGTTATCGCCCAGATCGCGCAGCGTCGCTATGAAGTACCGACGGTGATCGCGCGGATTCTCGATCCACTGCGAGCCGAGTGGTATGGGCGCCAGGGTATGCACACCGTTTGCCCAACCCGGGTGGCCATTGAGATGCTGCAGAACACCGTTCTCGAAGGCGCGCAGCGAGATGGCGATAAGCCGGACGGCCCGGCGCAAGTCGCCTAACGGTAAGGAGATCGGGTAGCCATGTACATCATCATCGTCGGTGCGGGAAAGGTGGGCTGGAACCTGGCTCGCGAGCTGCTGGACAAGGATCACGAGGTGACCGTGATCGAGAGCAATCGGCGCCGGTATCTGGCCGTCGAGCAGGAACTCGAGCACAACATCTCCTACGGAGATGCCTCCGAGCTCTGGGTTCTCGAGCGGGCGGGAATTCAGCGGGCCGACATGGTGATCGCCGTGACCGGAGACGACGAGGACAACATGCTGATCTGCCAGGTCGCCCGGGAGAAGTACATGGTCGAGCGGATCATCGCTCGCGTCAACAACCCGCGGAACCGCGAGCACTTCGACCTCCTGGGGGTCAAGCCGGTTGTTTCGGCGACTGATCTGATCCTGCGCCTGCTCGAGCACGAGGTCCCCGAGTATGGGCTCGTGCACCTGCTCGACCTGCAGGAGGAGCAGCTCGAGATCATCGAGATGCTGCTCGGCAGCGACTCTCCCGTAACGGGACGGCGGGTCGGCGACCTCGCCATGCCCGAAGGCAGCCTTCTGATCTCGGTCCTGCGCAACGGCAAGGGTTTCGTGCCGGGGCCAGAGACCGTGCTGGAGGCCGGCGACGAGGTGCTGGCCGTACTCGACCCGGGCCGCGAGGACGACCTGAAGGATCTCTTCGGCCCGGGCGACGGCAACGGAGCGCGCTGATGGCGGCGCGCGAGGCTGATTTCCTGCTGATCGGCGGCGGCATGGCGTCGGCGCACTGCGCGGCGGAGCTGCGCCGGCGTGGCGCCGAGGGCTCGATCCTGCTGGTGGGACGCGAGTCGGAGCCCCCCTATGAACGCCCACCGCTTTCTAAGGAGTACCTGCGCGGCGAGGCCGAGCGCGCCGACGCATACGTCAATCCTGAGGGTTGGTACCGCGACAACGACGTCGAGTTGCTGACCGGTGTCAATGTCATGTCCATCGACCCAGGGACCCGCACGGCAAGCCTGCAGGGGTCCGACGAGGTGCGCTTCGACAAGGCCCTCCTGGGCACCGGAGCGATGGTCAACATCCTGCGGGTCGAGGGCGCTGAGAACGAGGGGATCCACTACCTGCGCGCCTTTGGCAACTCGGACGCGATCCGCGCCGATGCCGAGGCCGCCGACCATGTGGTTCTGATCGGCGGCAGCTACATCGGCACGGAGGTGGCGGCGTCGCTTACCGCGAAGGGCGTGAAGTGCACGATCGTGATGCTCGAGGACATCGCTCTGTCGCGGACCTTTGGCGCCGATGCGGGCCGTTGGTTCCACGATCGTCTCGAGTCGAACGGCGTCACCGTCCACGGTGGCGAGGAGCTCGCCGCGTTCGAGGGAGACGGGCATGTGAAGGCGGTGGTCACGGCAAGCGGCATGTCGATCGAGTGCGACGCAGTGGTGGTCGGAGCGGGCGTCCGGCCGGACACGGTGCTCGCCCAGCGAGCCGGGCTGGAGGTCGACAACGGGATCGTCTGCGATTCGAAGTTGCAGGCATCGGTTGACGGGATCTACGCGGCCGGGGACTGCTGCTCGTATGCCAGCGTCATCCACGACCGTAGGCTCCGGATCGAGCACTGGGACGTGGCCATGCAGCAGGGGCTCCACGTGGCGCGCAACATGCTGGGTGACGACCTGGACTACGAGGTTGTGCCCTATTTCTTCAGCGATCTCGCTGACTGGGCCGGCCTCGAGTACATCGGGCCCGCGCAGGATTGGGACGAGGAGATCTGGCGCGGCGATCGCGACAGCGGCGAGTTCTCCGTCTGGTACGTCAAGGACGGCAAGGTGGCCGGTGCCCTAAGCGTCGAGCGTTCGGAGGACCTGGCCGAGGCGCGCCGGATGCTGGCCGATAGTGTGGACATCTCCGCCGCGAAGGATCGAATCGCCGATCCAGGCAGCGACCTCGCCGGCATCCTTTAGTGACCTGAGTCCGCCGGTATCCTCCTTCTCCTCCTTGCGGCCTGGTGTAATGGCAGCACGCCTCGCTCTGGACGAGGTAGTCGGGGTTCGAGTCCCTGGGCCGCAGCTTTCATCCGGCGGGGCCGTCTAGCGGCTCTGCTACTTTCGCGTCGCATGAAGTCCCTTGCGCGCGTGTTTGCTGTGCTTCCATTGCTCGGGAGCGTGCTGATCGTCGGCTGTGGAGGCGGCGGAGGCGGTGCGCCCGCGGCATCGCCGCCAACGACGGCAACCACCCCGGCGCCGCTGAGCAAGCAGGATCTGATCTCTCAGGGAGACGCGATCTGCGCCGAGGTGAACGCCGCTGTCGGCACGGTTTCATCGACGAGCTCCAACACAGCCGGTCAGGCGAGCCAGGTCGCGCAGCTCTATAGCGGCATGGTCGAGCGCCTCAAGGGTCTGGGGACGCCCGACGAAACCAGTGGTTATCCGGAATTCATCTCTGCCGCCGAAGAACTTGCCCGGGCCGAGAGCGATGCCAACCTTGCCGCGGCGCGCGGGGAAGAAAGCGGGTTGACCGCGGCGGAAGCGCAAGCTGCAACTGCCCTCGCCTCCTTCCAGTCCGCGGCGCAGGCTTACGGGTTCAAAGACTGCGGAGAAGCTCCCAGCGCCCCCACACCCGGCACCACGACGACCGAAGCCCCAGCGGAAGAATCCGCGGAAAGCGTCGAAGAAGAAGCAGTGGAAGCCGAACCCGAACCGGAACCCGAAACGGGCGGTGCCGGCACGGCCGAAGGTGGGGGAGAAGGCGGTGGTGCACCGGCCGGTGGGGGCTCCGGCGGCGGCACAGAAGGCTCCGGCGGGTCTTCGTCCGGCGGTATCGGCCCAGGCTGACCGGGCTCGGAGCCGCATCCGCCGCGGTATGCGGGGCACCTGCGACCTCAGCGCGGGCGCTATGCCGCCGAAGACTCCTCCCACGCCCCGTAGAGTCGTGAGTACGGACCGCCTGCCCGAATCAGTTCGTCGTGCGTGCCGGCCTCGGCTATGCCGCCGGATTCGAGGACGACGATCTTGCCGGCGCGGCGGATCGTCGAGAGCCGGTGGGCAATGACGATCGCCGTGCGGCCGGCGAGCAGCCGTTCGAGGCCGCGCTCGATGACCTTCTCGGTGCGCACATCGACGTTTGCCGTCGCCTCGTCGAGGATCAGGATTCGCGGCTCGGCCAGCAGGGCTCGAGCGAAGGCGACGAGCTGGCGCTGGCCGGCCGAAAGCTGGACGCCGCGCTCGCCCACCTGGGTCTCGATTCCCTCGGCCAGCGCCTCGATGAACCCGGTAGCGCCAACCGTCGCGGCAGCTTCTTCGATCTCCTCCAGCGTTGCCTCCGGCCGCCCGAAGGCGATGTTCTCGCGCACGCTTCCCGAGAAGAGGAACCCCTCCTGGGGCACGATGCCGAGCTGGCGCCGCAGCGCCCGTTGCTGAACCTCGCGCAGGTCATGACCGTCGACCAGAACCGTGCCCCGCTGCGGATCGTAGAAGCGGGCGACCAGCTTGGCGAAGGTCGACTTCCCTGCCCCGGTGGCGCCGACCAGCGCCAGCGTCTGCCCCGGCGGCACGTGTAGGTCGACGTTGCGCAGGGCCCAGTCGGCCTCCTCCGAGTAGGAAAACCAGACTCCCCGCATCTCGATCTCACCCTCCAGCACGCCGGGGTCGATCGCGCCGGGAGCGTCGACCATGTCGGGCTCGGTCTCCAGCAGCTCGAAGATCTTGTCCAGCGCCGCGACCCCCTGCTGCCAGGTCGTGTAGAGCTGGGAGAGCTGCTGGATCGGTTCGAAGAAGACCTGCAGGTAACCGACGAAGGCGACGATCACGCCGATCTGGATCGCCCCGTCGATCGCCTGCGTGCCGCCGTAGAGCAGGATCGCGGCGGTGCCGACCGCCGCCATCAGTTCGACCGCAGGGAAGTAGGTCGCGTTGAGGTAGACGGTCCTCATATTCGCCTCGCGGTTGGCCTCGTTCAGCTCGGTCATGGCGGCTGCGTGGCGGGGCTCCTGGCCGAAGCTGCGCACCACCCGCACGCCGCTCAGGGTCTCCTGCAGGTAGGCGGTTACGGCGGCAATCCGCTCCCGAGTCAGGCGGTAGGCGCCGTGGGACGCGATGCGGAAGATGACGCTGGCGACGGCGAGCAGGGGGAAGGTGATGAAGGTGACCAGGGCCAGCTTGAGGTCGAGTGCGAGCAGGATCACGACCACGCCCAGCAACGTCAGCGTGCTCGAGAAGAGCGTCACCACCCCCGTCGAGACGAGCTGGTTAAGGGCCTCGATGTCGTTTGTCATCCGCGAGATCAGGACTCCGGGGCTGCGCCGGGTGAAGAAGCCGATCGACATCGACTGAAGGTGTGAAAAGACGCGCTCGCGCAGATCCTGCAGCGCTCGTGTCCCAACCCAGCCGACAAGGTAGGTCTGGCCGTAGGTTGCGCCCGCGTAGAGCACCGCAATGGCAAGGAACGCGACGACGATCCGATCAAGGGCGGCGACGTCGCCGGTGACGATGCCGGCGTCGATCGCGCGGCCGGCGAGGTAGGGCGGTGCGAGCCCCGCGCCGGTGGCGGCCAGCATCGCGACGAAGGTCAGCGCGACGCGGCCCCTGTAGGGCCAGAGCAAGCCGGCGATGAAGCGCGCCTTGCTCATAGCTTCGCCATCTCCTGTCGCTGTTCGAGGTCGCGCTGCAGAAAGACCGAGTCGGGAAGGCCGTGCTCGGCGATCTCGCGGTAGAAGCCGCAGCCCGCGAGCAACTCCTCGTGGGTGCCGCGATCGACGATGCGGCCATCGTTCATCACCACCACCTCGTCGGCGAGCGAGACCGTCGAGAGGCGGTGGGCAACGATGAACGTCGTGCGCCCGGCCATCGCCTCTCGCAGGCCGGTCTTGATCGCCGCCTCGGTGGTCGCGTCGACCGAGGAGGTGGCGTCGTCGAGGATCAGGATGCGGGGATCGGCGAGCAGGGCGCGGGCGATCGCCACCCGCTGGCGCTGCCCGCCGGAGAGGGTGAGGCCACGCTCGCCGACCACGGTTTCATAGCCGGCGGGAAGGTCAGCGATGAACTCGTCCGCCTGGGCGCGTCCGGCGGCCGCTTCGACTTCCTCGAGGTTCGCTCCCGGCTTGGCGTAGGCGATGTTCTCGGCGATCGTGGCGCTGAAGAGGAAGCTGTCGTCGGCGACCACGGCGACCTGCGAGCGCAGCGAGGCGACGTCGACGGTGCGCACGTCGGCGCCGTCGACCAGCACCGAGCCCGAGCTCGGGTCATACAACCGCGCGATCAGGGCGACCAGGCTGGTCTTGCCCGAGCCCGAGGGCCCGACGAGCGCCACTGTCCTGCCGGCCTCCACATCCAGGTTCAAATCCTTCAGTGCCGAACCGGATCCGTCGTAGTCGAGGCTGACGCCGCGCAGCTCGACCCGCCCGCCTCCGGCCGGCAGCGCCGGCGCTCCCGGCGGGCTCTCGATCCGCGGCTCGCGGTCGAGCACTTCGAAGAGGCGGTTGCCCGAGGCGATCGCTCGCTGGGCCATGCCCATCGCCATGCCGAGCATCCGCATCGGCCCGGCGAGCATCGCGACGTATGTGTAGAAGGCGGTGAAGTTGCCGATGCTGAGCGTGCCGGCGATCACCTCGCGGCCGCCGATCAGCAGCACCAGGGCGACTCCCGCCTGCGGCAGCAGCCCGAGCAAGGGCGAGAAGGTCGCCTGCAGGCGGGTCGAGTAGATGCTCTGATCGAAGACGCGGGCGACGGCGCGCTGAAAGCGGTGCAACTGGTGCTCTTCGCGCGCGAAGGCCTTGACGATCCGGATTCCGGAAATGCTCTCCTCGGCCTCCGCGGTCAGCTCCGCAATCCGCTGTTGCACCTCCTGCACGGCGGGCCGCGAGACCCGGTTGTAACGGGAGGCCGTGTAGACGACGAAGGGGGCGGGGAGGAGCGCGATCAGCGCCAGCAGCGGGTTGATCGCGATCATCACGACGCAGGCGAGCGTGATCGTCAGCAGGTTCTGGGTGATGAAGATCAGCCCGTAGCCGAGGAAGAAGCGGATCGACTGCAGGTCGACCGTCGCCCGCGACATCAGCTGCCCTGTCTGCTGGTTATCGAAGAAGGCCAGCTCGAGCCGTTGGAGGTGCGCGTAGAAGCGCTCCCGCAGATCGAATTCAACCGCGAGCGAGACCTTGCCCGCGACCACCCGCCGCACCGTGGTCAACCCCAGCCGCAGGACGCCCGCCACCAGGATGGCCAGCGCCAGGGGCAGCAGGTCGGGCTTGTTGCCGCTGTGGATCGCGTTGATCGCGCGCCCGATCAGCCA
>JBAVGD010000193.1:0-2411 GCA_049684635.1 Solirubrobacterales bacterium
TCGGCTTCAACCGGCGCAACCCCGCTCCACTCGTGCGCGACAACCTGGCAATGGGCCTGAACGTCTTCGAGGCCTGCCGGGAGTTGGGAGTCAACAAGCTGGTCGCCGCCTGCTCGGTCTGCGCCTACCCGAAGTTCACGCCTGTCCCCTTCAAGGAGGATGACCTCTGGATCGGCTACCCGGAGGAGTCAAACGCCCCCTACGGGCTCGCCAAGAAGATGCTGATCGTGCTCTCCGACGCCTACCGACGCCAGTACGGCCTGGGCTCCTGCGTGCCGGTGATCGCCAACCTCTACGGCCCCGACGACAACTTCGATCTCGAGGACTCCCACGTGATCGCGGCGATGATCCACAAGTACGTGATAGCTGCTGAACGCGGGGAGTCCGAGGTGGTGCTCTGGGGCAGCGGTGAGCCCTCGCGCGAGTTCCTCTACGTCGACGATGCCGCCCGAGCGCTGATCCTCGCCGCCGAGCACGCCGACTCCTCGGAGCCGTTCAACATCGGGACGGGGGTGGAGACCAAGATCCGCGACTTGGCGGAGATGGTCTGCGAGGCGGTGGGCTACGCCGGCGAGACGGTGTGGGACACCTCTCGCCCCGATGGCCAGCCCGTGCGTTACCTCGAGGTGTCGAAGGCGAAGGAGAGGATCGGCTTCGAGGCCCAGGTGCCGCTGGCGGAGGGCCTGCGGTTGACGGTGGAGAGCTTCAGGGCTGGCCTACAGCTCTGAGCTAGAGGCCCCTCTGTCCAACCACAAACGGCACCGTCCTCAGCAGGATCTTCATGTCCAGCCAGAGCGACCAATTCGCTCCGTACAGGTAGTCGATCTTGACCATCTCGTTGAGAGGGATGCGGGCGGAACCGAAGATCTGCCAGCGCCTCTCTGGACACCCTCCCGCAGGGCTACCGGTGCTGTCTCTAGCGCGTCGTGAGTCGACATGGGCCGCCATGCAGGGAACGCGCCGGGACCGGCGCCGCTGCTGCGTATGGGCGTATGGGCCGAATTTCCAACCGCCGCGGCGGGGGCGGCTGCCGGCGCGGCGGCCCAGTCAAGCCCGAATTTCAAGATCACTGGTTTTCTGATCTATTCATGCTTTATCAGATCTTGATAAGCCTGGCATAGCTCGGAAAGATCGAGGTTTCAACTCACGGTCACCCCTGAGGGCTCTCTGACCGCGGGCCTCGACGTGGAGGCAGCGGCGGGTTTTGCCGACAGCGGCCAGCTCGACGAAGATCTAACCGACCTGTTGGTCGCATTGGGGGAGGCGGCCCAGGAGCAGGACAGCGGAGTCGTCTTCCTCATCGACGAGGTGCATTTCCTGACGACGCCAGAGCTGGAGGCGCTGATCGCCGCGCTCCACAAGACGGTCCAGCGCCAGCTCCCGATCACCCTGGTCGGGGCCGGCCTGCCGCAGCTGCCGCGCCTCGCAGGAGAGGCGAAGTCCTACGCCGAGCGGCTGTTCAAGTTCCCCAGCATCGGCCGGCTCTCCGCCACAGAGGCCGAGCGAGCGCTCGTCGAGCCAGCCGAGCGACTTGAAGTCAGCTTCGAGAAAGAGGCGGTGGCGGCGGTCATCGACTACACCGAGGGCTTCTTCCGAGTGCGAGCCGAGCGCACCACCGAGTTGGAGCTCCGCTACATGCGAGCTATGGCGGAGCTGGGACCGGGCCCCCAGCAGGCCAAGAGCGTGGCGGGCCAGTTAGGGCGGACCTCCGAGCAGATGGGTCCAACCCGATCACGGCTGATCGAGAAGGGGCTGCTATTCACGCCGGGCCACGGCCTCGCGGCGTTCACCGTGCCTCAGTTCGATCGCTTCATGCGTCGCGCCTATCCCCTCTGACCGAACTGCGGTCGTCTTGTCGAGGTCAGCCAGGTAGACGAAGACGGCGTGGGTGAGGACTTGGGCGACGGAGGCGTGCTGGCGCTCGGCCTCCCGCTCCAGGGCGGGATCGCAACCCGGCGGCAGATTTTTTTACAGTTCCGTTACCCACTTGTTGCAACTTGTTGTCTACACTCGGTCGAGTATGGGCGCGAGTGGAAAGACCCAGGCGGCGCAGCGCGTCGAGAAGGCCGGTGCCGAGCTGGCCAGCTCGGCGGCCTACGCGGAGCTGCTTGCCGATGTGCGGCGGCGCATCGCGGCGTCGCGCGCGAGGGCCGCGCTGTCAGTCAACCGCGAGCTGATCGAGCTCTACTGGCAGATCGGGCGGGAGATCCTGCGTCGCCAGGAGGAGCGTGGCTGGGGCGCCAAGGTGATCGACCAGCTGGCCCGTGACCTCAAGGAGGAGGGGCACCGGGGGTTCTCGCGCAGCAACCTGCATTACATGCGCCTATTTGCCCAGGCATGGCCCAAGGACGAATTTGTCCAGCAGGCTGTTGGACAAATTCCCTGGGGCCACAACATGGTCCTCCTCGACA
>JBAVGD010000194.1:0-8129 GCA_049684635.1 Solirubrobacterales bacterium
GCCCCTCGGCAACATCACGCTTGGCTAGACCCAAGCGATGCAGCTAGAGGAGCTATTCGCCCCAGTTTTGGCTGCTCGGGCAACCACCTTTTTCTTTCGGTTCACAATGGAATGTGAACGTACCAGCGGCGTTTTCAACGGAGAATTTGTGCGCGTTGGAGGATTCCGAGGTAATTTTGTAACCAGTTGCGGTCGGCGCTGCTTCGGCACCAGGGCCGGCTATCGTCAGTTTGGCGCTGCTCAGCGTCGGCTCGATTTTTTCGAGTTCTGCTTTGGTCGCGCCTACGTAGCTGCCGTTGTGGTCAGTCGAGAACGTCTCGATCGCGACCTGGGCGGAGTGCGCGTACTCCTTGGCCTTGGCGTCGCCGGCCTTTTCCTTCTGGTTGAAGAAGGCGGGCAGCGCGATCGCGGCCAGGATTCCGAGGATGAGCATCACGACGAGGAGCTCGATCAGCGTGAAGCCGGCCTCGCTGTCGCCGTTGAGCCGGGCGCCAACCTTGGCCCGGAGATTCTGGATAAACATTTAGAGACCTCCTGAGGTCCTAATCGTTTGAGCCAGAGCCCCGTCGCGTGAAGCCACGTGGTGTCTGTAGACCCCGGTGGTAGCCCAGCCGACTCCCATGTGGGAGCCCCGTTGGCTTTGCGTCTCCGCCTCACGACGGGTTTGCCTGTTGCACCGAGGCACTGGCAGATTCATCACACCCCCCTAATCGGCAGCCTGCCAAATACCTCAATCCCCGAAATTGAGGCTTCATCCGCCAAAAAAGTCAGGCTTCTGCCCCGGGAAACCGATAACTCGTCTACCTGACGCCGTAACTCGCGGCGCAGCCGCCCCCCCGCTTCGAGGGCGCCGACCAGCAGGCCTCTGGGGTCGTCAGTTCGCCATGGCGATCGACGAAGCGATTTGCCTCGAGAAGGACCAGGAGGTCGGAGAGAGCCAGAACCGCAGCGCCCGCTCTGACGAGGATTGGAATGCGCAGCGCCCTACGCCGCTATGAGCTTCTGAACGTTGCGCCGGTTGAGTTTGAAGGTGGGGCCGAATCTGCCGCTCTCGGCGATGGCGAGATCATTCTTCAGCAGGCCCTCGAGCGCCTGTGCGGTGGCGGTGATCGGGAGGCGCCCGGCGCTCGCAAGCTGCTCGAGGTCCAACCCGGAGCGCCGCCCGAGGACCCCCAGCACCCGTGTTTCGAAGTCCGTCAGCTTCTCCACGGCCATCGTGACCATCACGTTATCAAGGCACTTTGGCAGCGGCAAGATTTCCCTGCAAACAGCGTAAAGTCGATAGCTCGTCTACCCGCGCGGCGTCTTCGCTTACTTCTTGAGGGTGATCTTGACCGAGGGCACCGCCGACGAGGAGCCCTTGAGGCTGACGTTCAACCACACCTTGACCTTGCCGCGGTGCTTGAGGAGCCGCTTGCCGGCACCCTTCAGCGGCGCCTTGACGGTGCTCTTCTTGCCGGCCGGGATCTTGAAGGCGGCGCTCGCGTAGATGATCGCCTTCGTCTTGGCGCGGCCGAAGATCCCCAGCCTGGCAAGCCCCGCTTCGCGGTTCTGGAGCAGCGCCTGACCGGTGCATGGAACCGCCTGGTTGCAGAGCAGTTCGAGCAGGGCGTTGCCGCCCCGGACCCGTGCGACCTGGTTGGCAAGGGTGAGCGGCGCTTTGCCACTGCCTGCTCCCCCTCCACCACCACTGCCACCGCCACCAGCGGCAGCCGGTTCCCAGTCGGCGTTGAAGAGGATGGTTGCGCCGGACGTCCCGTAACTTCCGGCCCGCTCTTCCCCGAGTTTCCAGGCGGGAAACCAAAGTCCAACGCCCGCGTTGGGATCAGTGCTGGCCGGGATCGGGACGTTCGGGTCGAGCACCGACAGCGAAAGGTGCTGGTCGACGTAGTAGCCGCTCGCCTCCGGCGCGAGGTCCTGTTTGACGTGGAAGTTGACGGGCACGGTGGTGATCGCGTTGGCGGTCGGCGTGAAAACCTGGCTCAGGGCGATCGCTTTGCAGCAGGCGTAAGTCGGGTGCCCGGGGTCAGCGGGGTTGTCGGCGCGCAGCGCTTCCTCCTCGACGATCTGCATCGGACCGGTGGTCGGCCCGACCTTGACCCTCACCACCGAGACGATTCCTTCGCCCGCGGGCGGAAAACTCGACTCGCCGGTGGTCGGGTCGATCGACTCGGCCGAGCAGGTGGTTGGCCCTCCATAGAACAGGAATTGGCTGCAGGTGTAGGGGTTGTTCGCTTCGCGGTTCAGGTTCGCCCCGAAGGTCGTCGCGTTCGCTGAAGTTGGCACAACCACAAAGGCAAGGAGCAGCACCGCCGGGACGAGCTTGCGTAAACGCATGCGGTGATTCTACGGGGACGAACGAGATGCGTTCAGACAGGGCAGCGAAGCGCTCAGCGGATCTTTTCGTAGATGCTAAAGAGCGGCAGGTACATCGAAATGACGATGAAGCCGACCATGCCGCCGACGAAGACGATCATGATCGGCTCGATCAGGGCAGTGAGGGCCTTCACCTTTGCGTCGACCTCAGCCTCGTAGAAGTCGGCGATTTTGCTCAGCATGTGCTCGAGCTGCCCGGTTTCCTCGCCGACCGCGACCATGTGACCGACCATCGGCGGGAAGATGTCGTTTCCTTCGATTGGACCGGCCAGCGAACCGCCTCGCTTGACCGAGGCATAGACATCCTCCATCGCCCGCTCCACCACGACGTTGCCGGCCGTGTCACCGGTCAGCTTGATCGCCTGCAGCATCGGAACCCCGGCGGAGACGGAGCCGGAGAAGGTACGGGACCAGCGGGCCAGCGACACCTTTTGGATCACGTCGCCGACCTTGAACGGGAGCCGCAGGGTGAAGCGGTCCCACGCCTCCTTGCCGCGTTCGGTTCGCTTCCACCTGAAGAAGGCGAAGATGGCAAAGGTAAGGCCCGGAAGCAGGATGTACCAGTAACCGGTCAGCACGTTGGAGGCGGTGACGCAGAGCTGTGTGGGGCCCGGCAAGCCACTGCCTTCTTCGGGATGTTCTTCCGCGAGTTCTTTGAAGATGTTCGCGAAGACGGGGATCACGAACATGACTATCGCAACCAGCACCACGACCGCGAAGCCGAAGACCAGCGCCGGGTACATCAGAGCCGATTTGACCTGGCGCCGCAGCGCATCCGATTTCTCGACCTGGAAGGCGACCCGGTCGAGCGCGTCCTCGAGGCGCCCCGACTGCTCGCCCGAGCGCACCATCGCCCGGAAGAGGCGATCGAAGACTTTGGGATGGCGCTCCATCGCCTGCTCGAGCGTGCTGCCCGCCTCGACGTCGGCCCGCACCCCGGCCACGGCCTCCCGGATGCTGTCGTCCTGAGTCTGCTCTTCCAGCGTCTGCAGGGTGCGCAGCATCGGCATCCCCGAGGCGACCAGGGTCGCGAACTGACGGGAGAAGACCGCCAGCTCGCGCATGTCGACCGCCTTCCAGCGGGTGAACAGCTCCTCCAGCTTCAGCGGTTCGTTCTTCTCGCTGACGTCGAGGACGATCAGGCCCCGCTGCCGCAGCTGCTCGGTGACGTGTGCCTTGGATTCCGCTTCGACCTCGCCGGAAGAGGTAACACCCGACACGTCCATTGCCCGGAAGGCGAATGTCGTTGCGCCCGCCACTAGCTGGTCCTCTGCGTGTAGGCGGGCGGCGCCGGGGCGTCGGGTGGCGGCGCCGACGTGGCCGGCGGCGCAACGGAGGCGTCGCGAGCGGACGGCTCGGATGGCTGTGCCGCTCCGTTACCGAATGGGTCGGGAAGGGTCGGGGCGATCACCGGCGCACCGCCAAGCAGTCGCTTCAACTCCTCCGGCACGGACGCCTGCTGTTCGGCAAGTGCGCGAGTGATCTTGCCGTTGCGGACGAGCCGCACCAGGTCGGCATCCATGGTCTGCATGCCAACCGCGCCCGAGGTCTGCACCGCGGCGTAGATCTGATGCGTCTTGCCCTCGCGGATCAGGTTGCGGATGGCGGGGGTCGGGACCAGCACCTCGCAGGCGACAACCCGGCCCATTCCGTCGGCGGTCGGCAGTAGCTGCTGGGTGACGATTCCCTGCAGCGCAATCGAAAGCTGGGTTCGCACCTGGCCCTGCTGCTCGGGCGGGAATACGTCGATGATCCGGTCGACGGTTTGCGCCGTGGATTGGGTGTGCAGGGTTGCGAAGACGAGGTGCCCGGTCTCGGCCGCGGTCAGCGCTGTCGAGATCGTCTCCAGGTCGCGCATCTCGCCGACCAGGATCACGTCGGGGTCCTCTCGCAGGGCGGCGCGCAAGCCGAGCGGGAAATCGGGGGCATCGGAGCCAACCTCGCGCTGGTTGACGATGGAACGTTTGTGCCGGTGCAGGAACTCGATCGGGTCCTCGATCGTCAGGATGTGGTCCTGGTTCTCGGAGTTGATCACGTCGAGCATCGACGCCAGGGTCGTCGACTTGCCGGAACCGGTGGGCCCAGTGACCAGTACGAAGCCACGTGGTTTCGCGGCCAGCTCCCGAAGCACCTGGGGCACCCCGAGCGTGTCGAGGGCAGGAATCTCCTGCGGAACCAGGCGGAACGCCGCGCTGACCGAGCCGCGCTGGAAGAAGCAGTTGACACGGAATCGCGCCACACCGGGAATCGCATAGGCGAAATCGAGCTGCTGGTTGTTCTCAAAGCGTTTGCGCTGGTCGTCGTTGAGGATGCCGAAGACCACCTCGCGGGTCTGCTGCGGGGTCAGTGCGGGAAAGCCCTCCATCGGGACGATCTTGCCCTTGTCGCGGAGCGCGGGCGGGAAGCCGGCGGTCAGGTGCACATCCGAGGCCTTGTTGGCGGCCATATTGATGAGAACCTGTGCGAAATCGAAGTCCATAGCCATCTAGATCGGCCGCCGGGTCGGATTCCTAGATACCTGAAAGCAATTATCTATTCGATCAGGCGGTAACACGGAGGACCTCCTCGATGCTCGTCACGCCCGCCCGCACCTTCGCAATTCCATCCTCGCGCAGGGTCACCATCCCCTCTTCCCGAGCGAGGGTGGAGATCTCGGCCTCCGGCGCCTGAGCGACGGTCATCTCCTTGATCCGCTCGCTCATCGTCATCACCGAATAGAGCCCCACGCGGCCTTTGTAGCCGCTCTGGTTGCAACGGGCGCAGCCAACCGGCTCGTAGACCTCCAGGTCCCCGCCGACCCGGACACCCGCGTCGGCGAGCGCCTGCGGCGGCACGATCGCGCGTCGCTTGCAGTGGCTGCAGAGTTTGCGCGCCAGCCGCTGGGCGACGACGCAGTCGACCGCGGAGGCGATCAGGAAGGCCTCGATGCCCATCTTGGTGAGACGGATGATCGCGCCGGGCGCGTCGTTGGTGTGCAGCGTCGTCAGCATCATGTGGCCGGTCAGCGCCGCCTCGATCGCGATCCGCGCCGTCTCGCCGTCGCGAATCTCGCCGACCATGACGATGTCGGGGTCGGCGCGCAGGATCGAGCGCAGGCCGGTGGCGAAGTCGAGGCCAGCCTTGCGATTGACGTTGATCTGGTTGATGCCGGAGAGCCGGTACTCGACCGGGTCCTCGATCGTAATGATGTTCTTCTCGACCTGATTGAGCTCGCCCAGGGCCGCATAGAGGGTCGTCGACTTGCCGGAGCCGGTCGGACCGGTGACGAGAACCGCCCCGTAAGCTTGGAAGAAGGCCGCCTCGAAGCGCTCTCTGGCGATTCCGTCCATCCCCAGGTCATCGAGCGAGCGCTGCGCGTTGTCCTTGTCGAGGATGCGGATTGTCGCGCCCTCCCCGCGCTGCGTCGGCAGCGTCGTCACACGCAGGTCAACGCGGCGATCCTCGACGGTGATGCTGACGCGGCCGTCCTGTGGCACGCGCTTCTCGGCGATGTTGAGATCGCTCATGATCTTCACGCGGGAGACAACCGCGTTGACCATCCGCTTCGGCACGTGGGCGGCCTCGCGCAGGACGCCGTCAACCCGGAAGCGGACCCGCATCTCCTCCTCGTCCGGCTCGAAGTGGACGTCCGAGGCGCCCTCTCCGACGGCCTGCCCGAGGATGCTGTAGACGAGTTTGATCACCGGCGCGTCCTCGGCGCTGACCTGCATGTCGCTGACTTCGGCAAGCTCGTCTTCGTCCGCCTCCTCGCCCTCGACGATGGCCTCGCTGACCGCGCTCTGCAGGGTGTTGAGGCGGCCGATCAGCGACTCGATGTCCTCCTCGGCGGCGACCGCGACGCGGCAGTCGAGCGCCGTGGCGATCTGGATGTCGTCGACCGCGAGGACGTTGGTCGGGTCGGCCATCGCCACCAGCAGCGTCTGCTTGTCGACGAAGCCGACCGGCAGGGCTCTATAGCGGCGCGCTGTGTTGACGGAGATCAGGTTGGCGGCCGCCATGTCCACCTGATAGGCGGAGAGGTCGACGTGGTCGAGCCCGTAGCGCTCGGCGACAGCGCGCGAGAGCTGGTCGGCGGTGATCAGACCCTGATCGATCAGCAGCCGCTCCGGCGGGCGGCCGGCGGTCCGCGCCGCCTCGATCGCCTGGCGGGCGGCGTCGTCCCCTACGTAGCCAAGGTCGACGATGACATCGGTGACGAAGCCGCTCGAGCGGCCGCGGCTGATCGGCGGCGTGAGGCCGGGCGTTCCCCCTCCCTGCTCGAGCTTAGGTGCGGTCGAATCGCCGGAGTCCGGCACCGGCCGCAGATGGCTCGGAAAGTTCCTGTAATCCATGTCAGGGGTGGTAGTCGAGCGTGGGGCCGTTGTAGCCGGCATCGACGACCGCCTGGACCACGCTCTCGGGGCTCTGGAAGCCGTATTTGACGACCGCCGTCGGTATGCCCTCGTTGAGCCGCTTCGGTCGGATCACGACCAGCGCCGGCACGCGGTTGACGTTGACCCCCTGGGCAATCGCCGCGTAGCGGGCGATACGACTGACCGGAATGACGAAGATGGAGACAGCGGAGAGCCCGGCGAGACGAGCGGTCGCCGCGGCGACCATGCGATCGTCTATGCCGCCGTTGCGGACGAAGAGCAGAACGACAGTCTGGTCCGCTGCAAAGGCTTCGGTTACAGCCGGGGGCGGCGGCGGCGCAGATCCGGCGAGCGCCCCCGGGGCTGGCGCGGTAGCCGTTCCAGCCGCGGTCAGGCCGACGGGGGCGGTTTCCAGGGAGCCTGTCGTCGTCGTGGCGGTTTCGGAGGTTGCGCTCGCCGATTCTTCTTCGCCACCGCCCATTGAAGACATGACGAAGAAGCCGGTGGCGACGAGCAACACGCCGATCACGACGACCTGGGCAAGCGGATTGTTGTTGAGCTTCTCTCTCATCCGTCGCCTATCTAGCTCGACAGATTTAGGGCCGAGCTTGAGCGCTGGGCACGCGGTTTCGGACGGCCAGGACCAGGAATCCGTGCTTCGGCAGCGGTGCCGGGCTCAGCAGCTCGCGTTGGGCGGCGACGCCGTCGCGCCTGTGCACTCGACGTACGACTGACGTTGGTAAAGGGTCGCACCGCCGATCTGGGGCGCTTTGAAGCCGGTGTCCTGCTTGACGATCGCGTTGTTGTCGAGGTGGACCGTCTTGCCTGCGATGACCCCGATGTAGGTGGCATTGTTGTTGAGTTCGATTTCCGTATTGGGCGCGTAGAGCACGAACTCGTTGGTGCCGCTGTTGTTTGACCATTCCACCTTGGTTTTGATCGTTGGCGAGCCCATCAGGTAGAAGCCGGGAACGTCAAATTTGCCCAGTTTCGGCTGGTAGCCGGTCGCGGTGATGTCGGCGTTGTTCGAGATGTCGATCTGCTTCGCGACCGAACTGAGGCCGCAGTGCTCCGGCGTGTCGAAGAAGACGCGGACCTGCGCCCCGTCGGCCATGATCAGGTGTGCGTTGTTGCTGATCAGGAGCTTGCAGACGAAGTAGTCGCCGCCGCCCAGCGTCAGGGTCGCGTTGTTGGAGGTCGAGATCGTGCGAGTGCTGGCGTTCCAGGGCACCGTGCTTCCCCAGCTCGCACTATAGGTGTCCGACTGACAGCCGGCAGGTTCTTTGACCGGCGTCGTTTTCGTGCACCGGACCAGGCGGTAGTTGGAGTTGTTGGTGGCGATGTCGGTCGGTATGAAGGTGCTGACCGCCGGCAGCGAAACAATGCCTTCGGTGATGCCGT
>JBAVGD010000195.1:0-6147 GCA_049684635.1 Solirubrobacterales bacterium
CAGGCACCGCACTGGATGCAGGCCATCGTCTGGGTGATGTCGATCATCGACTCCGGCTCGACGATGTACTCGCGCTCGGGCGGCTCGCCGTGCGGCAGTAGCCACGGGGTGACGCGGCGCATCTTCTTCCAGTGCGTCGTCTCCATGTCGGTGATCAGGTCCTTGATCACGGGCATGTTGCCCATCGGCTCGACGACGATCGGGTTGGAGCCGCCGTTGCGGCGGTTGGCGGCCTCGTGGGCCTCACCGATCTGCGTCTTGCAGCCCAGGGTGGAGGAGCCGTTGATCTTCATCCCGCACGACCCGCAGATTGCGGCGCGGCAGGAACAGCGAACCGCGAGCGAGCCATCGTCGCGGTCCTTGGCCTGAAGGATCCCGTCGAGCACGGAAAGCGTCGGGTCGAGGTCGACCTTGAACTCCTCCCAGAACGGGCCCTCGCCGCCCTCCGGCTGGTACCTGCGGACTTTCAGCGTGTACTCGGCCAACTCGCTAGTACTTCCTCTCTTCGGGTTCCCACTGGGTGATCGTCACCTCGGAGTATGAGATCTCCGGCCCATCGTCTCCCCGCTGGAGGTCGATATGTTTGAGCCACTCCTCGTCGTTGCGCTCTGGGAAGTCGGTTCTGTACTGGGCGCCGCGGCTCTCCTTGCGCTCGAGAGCCCCGACGCAGGTGCACTCCGCATTGTCGAGCATGTACCCCAACTCGATCGCCCCCAACACATCCTGGTTGAAGACCGTGCCGCGGTCGTCGATGTAAGCGGTCTTCGCCTCCTCCTTGAGACGGCGCACGGTCTCCAGTGCCTCCTGGATGCCCGCCTCGTTGCGAAAGACGGCGACGTGTTTGTCCATCGTCAGACCCAGCTCGAGCTTGATCTCCGAAACGCGGCGGCCCGAACCCTTCTCGCGGGCGGAGATGGCATCGATCGTGGCCTGCTCTGCCTCGAGCACATCCTTCGAAGGTGCAGAGCCGTCGATCTGCTTGGCGCGCGCGGCGCCGTCCACGCCGGAGCGGCGTCCGAAGATCAGCGTGTCGAGCAGCGAATTGGCGCCGAGCCGGTTGCCGCCATGGACCGACACGCAGGCGGCCTCCCCAGCCGCGTAGAGGCCGGGGATGTCGGTGCGCCCGTCGACGTCGGTCTTGATGCCGCCCATCGTGTAGTGGTTGCCGGGCTTGATCCGGATCGGTTCCTTGGTGATGTCGACGCCGGCGAAGTCGCGGCCCACCAGGACGATCTCGCGCAGCGCCTCGTGGACGCGCTTCCTGGGGACGACGGTGATATCGAGCGCGACGGTGCCGTCGGGGAAGCCGCGGCCCTCGTCGATCTCGGTCTGCTCGGCGCGGGAAACGACGTCCCGCGAGGCAAGCTCCATCTTGTTCGGCGCGTAGCGCTCCATGAACCGCTCGCCCTTAGCGTTCAGGAGGTGCGCTCCCTCGCCGCGGGCGCCCTCGGTGATCAAAAAGCCCTTGCCGGCCAGCGTCGTCGGGTGGTACTGGATCATCTCCATGTCCATCAGCTTCGCCCCGGCCCGGTAGGCCATCGAGATGCCGTCACCCGTGCAGATCAGCGCGTTGGTGGTCGGCTTCCAGGCCTGGCCATTGCCGCCGCAGGCGAGGACTACCGACTTGGCCCGGAACAGCTCCATCGAGCCATCGGCGATGTTGCGGGTGACGACACCGCAGCACTCGCCCTGCTCGTCGATCGCCAGCGCCGTGCAGAACCACTCCTCGTAGCGGGCGACCTTGTCGGCGTACTTCATGAGCTGCTCGTAGAGCACGTGCATGATCGCCTGGCCGGTGATGTCGGCGACGTAGTAGGTGCGGGCGGCCGAGGCGCCGCCGAAGGCGCGAGTCCCGAGCTTGCCCTCCTCATTGCGGTGGAAGGTGACGCCGAGGTGCTCGAGGTGGAGGATCTCCTCTGGAGCCTCGCGGCACATCACTTCGATCGCGTCCTGGTCGCCCAGGTAGTCGGAGCCCTTGATCGTGTCGTAGGCGTGCGACTCCCAGGAGTCGTCGGGGTTGAGCGCCGCATTGATCCCACCCTGGGCCGCGTTGGAGTGCGAGCGGACCGGGTGGACCTTGCTGATGATTCCGACCGAGACGCCCTCCTCGGCGGCCGCCAGGGCCGCCCTCTGTCCGGCGAGCCCGGCTCCGATCACTAGTACGTCATGAGTTGGCACGAGCCGCAATGCTATAGATGGGAAATCCGACAGCGCAGTCGGGATTCCGCCGCCGCGCGGCGGTTCTTCGACAGGTCCCGGCTCCGCGTCCCAGCCGAGCTCAGAACCACTCTTCGTCGAGGCGCCGGATGGCCGCCTCTGAGAGGCGCACCGCATCGGCGATCGTGTCGAAGTCCACGTTTTCGGCGACGTCGTTTGGCCAGTGGTAATTCGCGGGTTGCTTCAAGTCGGTGCAACCGCAGAGGGCGGCGGTCTCATAGCCGGCGGCCAGCGGCTCCATACCGTCGGTCCCGTTGTGCAGTCGCAGGTTCGGGAACAGCCAGATGCCCAGCTCCTCGGCGAGCCCGTCCATCAGCGCCAGCGCGCGTGGCGGGTACTCGCGCATCCTGAGGAAACCCTCGCCGCGCAGGACAAGGAGATGCGGCGAGCCGATCGTGTCGAGGCAGAGGAAGAACGTGCTCTCGCGGGGGAGAGCCGGGAAATGACGCTCGCCGAACGCCTTCATTCCCTCGCTGAAAGACTCCTCCGAGCCGGCGGAGAGGAGGATCACACGCACCGCTTCGGGGGGCGTCTCCACGAGTCGCTCCGCAACGGCGAGCAGGGCGACCACGGAACTCCCGTTGTCATTGGCGCCGGGGACCGTCTTCCTCAGGCCGATGTCCGTCATCGCCGCCGCCGAGCCGGCACCGAGCAGGACTCCCAATTTGGTCAGCAGGCGCCTTCCGCTCAGCGCACCAAGCGCGGCGAGGAGCGGTCCGCCGATCACCGGAGCCATTAGGGGCGGGCTCGTGTCGGTCCGCTCGATCAGGCCGAGGCGGTCGGCGATCTCGGGCAGGGCGGGATGAAAGATGAGCCCGGAGTGCGCCGAGTCGTGGTGGGCGATCAGCACGATCGTCCGCTCGGCATCGGCTGGGCCGAGCTCGCAGACGACGTTGTAGGTCGCTCGCTTGGGAAGTGCCAGCCGCAGCCGCCGCTTTCCGGGTGGGAAGTCGTCGGCGATGCCGGCCGCTCCGAGCGCGGCGAGTGCCGCTCCGAGTAGCCGCCGCCCTCGCAGTGCGGCGATGCCGCCCGCGGCACCAAGCGCCGCGCCGATCCCGAGCGGCCACCAGTACGTGCCGTGGGCCGGCGCCGCCTCGATCCGCGCCTCGGCCCCCCGTTCGGCAAAGCGCTCGACCAGCCACTCGGCGGCGCGGCGCTCTCCCTCTGACGCCGAGGGCCGCTGGATGGCCTCGAGTTCCTCCAGCGGTTTTCGCAGCTGTGCCCGGTCAGGACCGCTGAGGCGCCCGGCGATCGTCGATTCGGTCGGGGCTGGGTTGGGCATCTCTTCGCGACCCTACCTGGCGCTTACCATTGTGTGATGCTCGGCGGCAAACCGATAACGCTCTTCCACGTTGGCGGGATCCGGATCGAGGTTGACTGGTCTTGGTTCTTCGTCCTCTTCCTCTTCATCCTCTGGCAGTCTCAGTACTACGGCGATGTCCTGGGCGAAGCCGGCTCCTCGTCGGAGCCGTTCCTGCTGGCGATTGTCAGCGCCTTTGGCTTCTTCGGCTCGATCGTCCTGCATGAGCTGGGGCACGCGGCGGTCGCTGTTCGCAACGGCATCGGCATCTCAAGCATCCGCCTCTGGATCTTCGGTGGCATGGCGCGGATGGATCGCGAGCCCGACCGTCCGGCCACCGAGTTCAAGGTCGCGATCGCGGGGCCGCTGGTGACGCTTGCGGTCGTCGCGATGCTGCTTGCGGTCGAGTTGGTCGCGGCCGGCTCGCAAGGCCTCGAAGACTCGATTCCGCTGGGCACGGTTCCCCATACCAGCGGCGTTCTGGCGATGCTCGGCTGGCTGGCCTTCATCAACTTCCTCGTGCTGTTCTTCAACCTGCTGCCGGCGTTTCCGATGGACGGTGGGCGCGTTGTCCGGGCGCTCGCCTGGTGGCGAACGGGCAATCGCGGCTCGGCGACCCGCTTTGCCGCCGGCCTCGGTCGCGCCTTCGGATATGTGTTCTTCGGCTGCGGGCTGCTGCTGGTCTTCTGGGGTGAAGTGTTCGCCGGCATCTGGTTGGCCGTGATCGGCATGGTGATCAACAGCGCTGGTCGTACCGCGTCTATGCAGACAGCGATCTCGGATCGGATCGGAGAGATGCGGGTTGCCGACGTGATGGATCGGGAACCGGTCGCCATCCGGAGCGAGCTGAGTGTCGAACAGGCACTGGACGAGTACTTCCTGCGTTACCGCTGGCCGTGGTTCCCGGTAGTTGACGCCGCCCATCGCTTCCTGGGTCTCGTCCTCCGCGACAAGGCCGACGAGGTCCCCGAGACCTCCCGCCATACATCTCTTGTCTCGGACGTCCTGGACCGCAACGACGGCACCTTCCAAGTCCGCGACGACGCCCCTCTGGAAACGCTGCTGGCCAACCGGTCCCTCCGCCGCTTTGGAGCCCTGTACGCCGTCGACGCGGAAGGAAGGCTGATGGGAGTGATTACGGTGGAGCAGATCGGCCGAGCTCTCCGCGACGCGGCGAGCTGAGAACCCATCTCGCGGGGTTGAGGCAGCCTCTAAGAGACTCGGTGCCGCTCGATGATGCGGCCGAAGTCAGTGCCCGCCGGCAGCGTGCCGAAGGTCTGGCCCCAGTCGCCGGAGAGGCGGGACGCGCAGAAGGCGTCGGCGACGGCCTCGTCGCCGTGGCGGATGAGGAGGGAGGCCTGCAGGGAAATCGCCAGCCGCTCGACGACGCGACGGGCGCGTGACTCGATTGTCTCGAGGTCGCCGGGAAGTTCCTTGCGGATCTGCTCCAGGTAGGAGCCGAGGCGCGGCTCGGCACCGGTGCCCGCTTCGACCTCGGCAAAGAAAGCGTCGACCGAGGCCGGGGTCTTGACCATGGCGCGCAGCACGTCGAGGCACTGCACGTTGCCCGATCCCTCCCAGACCGAGTTCAGCGGGCTCTCGCGGAAGAGACGGGGCATCCCCGACTCCTCGATGAAGCCGTTGCCCCCGAGGCACTCGAGGGCCTCGCCGGCGTGCGCCGGCCCCCGCTTGCAGGTCCAGTACTTGAGCACCGCGGTGGCGATTCGCTTGAAGGCCGTCGCCTCCTCCGATCCCGCGGCTGACTCGTCGTAGGCGCGGGCCAGCCGCATCGCCGCGACGGTGGCGGCCTCGGACTCGACGCAGAGGTCGGCGAGGACGTTGCGCATCAGCGGCTGCTCGATCAGGTCCTTGCCGAAGGCGGCGCGGTGGGCGGTGTGGTGGAGGGCCTGCACGACGCCGGCCCGGAAGCCGGTGGCGGCGCCGATCATGCAGTCGAGCCGGGTGTGGTTGACCATCTCGATGATCGTCCGCACACCGTGGCCCTCCTCGCCGACCATCCGCGCCCAGGCGCCGTCGAGCTCAACCTCGGCCAGGGCGTTCGAGCGGTTGCCCATCTTGTCCTTGAGCCGCTGGATGCGGAAGGCGTTGCGCTCGCCATCCGGTGTCCAGCGTGGGAGCAGGAAGCAGGAGAGTCCACCGTCGGTCTGGGCCAGGACCAAGAAGGCGTCGCACATCGGCGCCGAGCAGAACCACTTGTGGCCGATCAGCTCGTACTCCGCCCCCGGCCCGCCGCCGTTCAGCGGTGTCGCCGAGGTCGTGTTGGCACGGACGTCGGAGCCGCCCTGCTTCTCGGTTAGCCACATCCCGCAGATGGCGCCACGCTTGCGGTCGGCCGGCATCGAGCGCTCGTCGTAGTCGAGGGAAAGGAACCGCGGCTCCCACTCCTCCGCAACGTCCGGCTGCTTGCGCAGCGCCGGCATCACCGAGTAGGTCATTGAGATCGGGCAGCCGACTCCGCTCTCGGCCTGCATCAGCAGCATGAACAGCGCCGCGCGGGCGACGTGGGCGCCGGGGCCCGGTTCGCGCCACGGCAGGGCGTGCAGTCCGTGTCCGACCGCGATCCGCATCAGATCATGCCAGGAGCTGTCGAACTCGACCTCGTTGATGCG
>JBAVGD010000196.1:0-5045 GCA_049684635.1 Solirubrobacterales bacterium
CTCCAAGAGCTTCGTCTACCTGCTGGCTCCGGCTGGCCAGCGGCTGGCGATGGAGCGGGGCTGGCTCCCCAGGCTTCGAACTCGGCGACCGCTCGTTCCAGGAACTTTGTTCGTAGCCCACGCCCTGCAAGTAGCCGAGCTGCATAACCTGCTCATCGAAGCCGACCGGAGCGGGCGCATCGAGCTGCTGGAGCTGGTCAGTGAGCCGGCCTGCTGGCGCAGCTGGGGCAATTCCACGCTCAAGCCGGACAGCTACGTCCGGCTGGGGATCGGCGAGTTTGAGGACAGCTACTTCATCGAGGTTGACATGGGCACTGAGGGCAGCTGGGCACTAGAGCGCAAGCTGCGGCAATACGTCGAGTACCAGGCGACCGGGCAGGAGCAAGCCGAGCGCGGCGTCTTTCCGAAAGTCCTGTGGACGGCGCCGGACGGCCAGCGAGTGGCAGCCATCGAAGACTGCGTTCAGCGCCTGCCGTGCTCGGCCTGGGAGCTGTTTATGGTCGCCTGTTTCCGTGAGGTACCAGCTCTCTTTGACCAGCAAGGGGGCTTGCCGAGCCATGAGAAAATGGAAGCAGCTAACTCATCATCGAGATAAGAGAAAGGAGGTGTAATGACCGACACAAATCAACAACCCAATCGAAAGCAGGCGGTCCTCTACCTGCGGGTATCCAGCGCCCAGCAAGCCAACAAGGACTTTGACGCCGAGGGTTTCTCGATCCCCGGCCAGCGCGAAGCTTGCACCCGCGAGGCCGACAAGCTCGGGGCCGAGATAGTTCAGGAGTACATCGACCGGGGCGAGTCCGCCAAGACCGCCAAGCGCCCGGCGCTTCGGGCCATGCTCGACCGGCTGACGCGCGGCGACATCGACTACGTGATCGTCCACAAGGTTGACCGCCTGGCCCGCAACCGGGCCGATGACATAGAGATCGTGATGGCCATCCGCAAGGCTGGTGCCCAGCTCGTCAGCGTCACCGAGAACATTGACGAGACCCCCTCCGGCCTGCTGCTGCACGGCATCATGTCCTCCATCGCGGAGTTCTACAGCCGCAACCTGGCGGCTGAGGTCATGAAGGGGACAACCCAAAAGGCCAAGAGCGGCGGCACGCCGTTCCGCGCCCCAATTGGCTACCTCAACAGCCGCACCATGGTTGACGGCCGTGAGGTGCGCACCATCACGCTCGACCCGGAACGCGCCCCGCTGATCCGCGAAGCCTTTGTCCTTTACGCAAGCGGCGAATACTCGCTGTCAGAGCTGGCAGCCATCCTGGAGGAGCGGGGCCTGCGCAGCCGCCCCACCAAGAAGGTGCCAGCTCAAGCGCTTGGCGGCAATCGCTTGGACGCGATGCTGCGCAACCCGTACTACCTGGGCATCGTCAGCTATGCCGGCAAGACCTACAAGGGCCGGCATGAGCCATTGGTAGATGAGGCGACATTCCAAGAAGTCCAAGACTTGCTGACCTCCAAGCGCATCAGCGGCGAACGCCCCTGGCGGCACTTCCACTACCTGCGCGGCAGCCTGTATTGCCGAGAGTGCACTCGCCGCCTGATGTTTACCCGCGCTAAGGGCAAGGGCGGGGTCTACGACTACTTTGTCTGCGCCGGTAGACAACACGGCTCCTGCTCGCAAGGTCACCACCGAGTTGCAGCGGTCGAGGAGGCCGTCGAGCGCCACTACGCCAGCAGGCAACTGTCTGCCACCGAGCGCGAGCGCATCCGCTCGGCCGTCAAGGCTCACGTCAAGGCGATTGCCAAGCTGGCCGCCGAGAAGGTCACCGAGGCCGAAAGGCAGCTCACCCGCCTCGATCAGGAGGAACGAAAGCTGCTCACGGCTCACTACGCAGACCAGATCAGCGAGAGCCTGTTTGCAGAGGAGCACGGGCGCATCAGCCGGGAACGCGTCGGTGCCATCAAGCGCATCGAGCAACTGAGTTTCAAGCACGAACAGGTCCTGAACGCCCTCGACACGGCGCTGGCCCTGACCGACGACGTCCAACGGGCCTACTGCCAGGCTGGGCCGCAGGAGCGCCGTCTGTTCAACCAGACGTTCTTTGAGCGGCTGGAAATAGACGAGGAGGAGGTCGCCGGCCAGCAGCTGGCTGAGCCGTTCGCCTGCCTCAACAACCTGGCGCTACCAGCCGAAACGCCCGCATTGGCTGGCTGGAGTAGGAGCGATAAGAAGCAGCATGAAGGCGCGGCTACCGCCCCGGAACTGGCCCTGGTAGCAGAAACCTCCGGCCCATTGCCAGGAACCGGAGGTTCGAACGTCTCAAGTTTGGTACCGCTACGGGGATTCGAACCCCGGTTTCCGGACTGAGAAATGGCTCTAGAAAGCCATTTAGGAGCGATTCACCGCGACTCAGTCCAGGTAGTTCAGTCGAGTTCGATCTAGTTCGGTGGATTCGGAGGCAGATTTCGGGACACGGAATTTCCATCGTCCTCGCCCCCTCCCCGCCTTTCCTTGAAGGAGGCTGCCGAATTCGTAAAGGCGCCGCCGAATTCATCGCTGGCAGTCGAACGGCCGGTGGCCGGTCGAGCTTACAAAACGAAGCCCGCGCTTTCGCCCGACTTCCCGTCGCGGTCCGAGCACTAGCTGAGATTCATGGATGCGCCGCAGGACCTTACGCTTCGTAAGCGTCCTTGATCAGGAAATACACCATGGTGGTCGCGCGGCGCGTATGCAGCGACTCCGCCACGCTCGAACCATGACTGGCGGCGATGTCAACCAGTCCGGCCGCATTTGGATTCTCGTTGCGTAGCTTCTCCAGCAATTCCTCGGCATTGCTGGAGGGGATGCGGGCCCTGAGCACGGCTTCGCTCACCGTCGGCATCTTCCGGCTGGCATTTAGGAACTCTGTGCGAAGAGCCCGATACATCAGTAGCCCTCCCGTGAACGGACTCTGATGCTCCATCGAGACGTCCTGAAGAAATTGCAGCAAGATCGGATTCCGGCTTCGCAACTCGGCGATGTCCAACGGTAGTTCGGGCATTGTCCCCTCCAAATCCATCGTGTCCTCCAGCGTCTCGAACTGGAGGATCGGGAATCGGGCGGAGGGGCCGCGTTCCTGGGAGGACGAAGTCAAAGGCTTTGCGCAGACTCTCGGGATCGACTCGAAACCGCGTCGAGCTTAACCCTACCCCTCTCGCCCCTTGGACAGAAGGGAGGCCAGGGGTTTGATCGAGTACCGCTACGGGGATTCGAACCCCGGTTTCCGGACTGAGAAATAGCTCTGTGAGCACGTTTGCGGTTGATCTGTGTCTGCTAGGCCCGACGAGTTCGATTCCGTTCGATCTGGTTCGGTGGAACCGGGGGCACGTTTCGGGACACGGTCTGGCACCTTGGTCGCTTCTCTATTCCGATGCGAACGCTCGCCGCAGCGCTTCGTCGAACGACTCTGGTGAGATCCCGAACGGTTCGGCACCCGACGGGTCCGTGACGACGGTCGCAGTGGTCAGGCCCTCGACCAGTGGGCGCGCCACCTTGGTGTCGACCGGGGTCACCAACCCGAGCCACAACGCAGACAGCCACGGAGTGATGAAGGGCACTGGCAGCTTGCGGCGCGGCCGCTTGCCCATCGCGATTGCCATCCGATCCAGCATCTCGGAGTAGGAGAGGATGTCAGGGCCGCCGATCTGCACCTCCCGACCCTCGGACTCAGGGACCTCGGGCGCGCGTCGCAGGTACTCGATGGTCGCGTCAATGCCGATCGGCTGGGTCGCTATCCGCAACCAGGAGGGGGCGATCATCACCGGCAGCCGCCCGACCAGATAGCGCAGGGTCCGATAGGACTCGCTGCCGGCTCCAACCACCATCGCCGCCCGAAAGTAGGTGAGCGGCGGGCCCTCAGCGGCAAGGACGGCCGCGGTCTGGTGGCGGCTGCGCAGATGCTTCGACTCGCCCTCGCTGCCGAGCCCGCCGAGGTAGATGACCCGCCTGACCCCTTCCCGCTTGGCCATGCGAGCGAAGTTGAGCGCGCCGATCTGCTCTCGCTCGGCGAACCCCGCGCCCCCCGCCATCGCGTGGACGAGGTAATAGGCGACCTCGACCCCCCTCGCCGCGCCCACGAGGCTGTCAGCGTCGGTGACATCGCCCACCTGTAGGTCGAGACCCGCCGCCTCGAGCGATTGCGCGCGCGATCGGTCGCGAACCAAGCAGCGGACCGAAGCCCCCGAGCGCCCCAGCGATCCAGCCAGCCGGCCGCCGATGAAACCCGTCGCTCCGGCGATGAGGGTGCTTTGGGTGATCCTCTAAACGTAGCTGGGCTGCAAAGCTGGCCCGGTGTCCGTACACCATCTCGAGCGGCGCCAGCGGGTCAAAGCCCCGATCGACCGGGCGTTCGACTTCTACACCGACACCCTCAATCTGAAGCCGCTCACCCCGCCCTGGGTCCACTTCGAGGTGACCAGCCCGATGCCGGTGTCCATGGAGGCCGGCACCCTCCTCGACTACAAGCTCAGGCTGCACGGGGTACCGGTGCGGTGGCGGACTCGGATCGAGACCTGGGAACCGCCGGTCGGCTTCGTCGATACCCAGGTCAGCGGGCCCTATTCGCTATGGGAGCACACCCATGTGTTCGAACGTGACGGCGACGGCGCGACCGTGATTCACGATCGCGTCCGCTACGCGCTCCCGCTCGGACCTCTGGGCGCGATCGCGCACCGGCTGTTCGTCCGCCGTGACCTCGAGCGGATCTTCGACTACCGCCGCGACGCCGTCGCCGAGCACCTTGGGAGCGCCTAGCCTCGGAGTACCGCTACGGGGATTCGAACCCCGGTTTCCGGACTGAGAAACTGAACGGACGTTTGCGGTAGGTTGCGGCTATTGCGTGTTTTCCCCTCTAATAAGCGGAATCGGCCGATTTCGTGGTTTCCGGATTCGCGTCTCTCTGCGTACCTCTCCTTGACCCGACCTTGACCTGAGAGGGAAAATCAAGGCCCCCGCCAACGCCGGCATCCATCAGATGGACGTAGGTGCGCAAGGTAAAGGCGGGGTCAGCGTGGCCTAGCCACTCCTGCACCTGCTTGATGTTGCGCCCATCGTCAAAGAG
>JBAVGD010000197.1:0-3159 GCA_049684635.1 Solirubrobacterales bacterium
CGCCGTGACCCTGCGGCCGCACGGTGCCGCGCTGGCAGGCGTGGTCAAGATCGGCGACGGTCGCTCACCGCCCTTCTCGGTCGGCTTCCTCGTGCGGAAACAAGGCTCGCGCTGGCGAGTCGTCACCATCTCGCCGCCGAGCTGAGGGCGCCGTGGAGGCCGGCTCACTCCCTGCTCCTCGCGCGCCGAAGCTGCTGCTTGGCCTGCCGCTTGGGTTGCTCGCTGCCCTGATCGGCCTCCTGCTCGCGGTCACGGTGATGTTCGGCGCCGCGCCGAGCTGCGACGGTGGCGGCGAAGCCGTCGGCGCGCTCAGCTCAAAGGTGCCGAAGCGCCTGGTCCCGATCTACGAGCAGGCGGCGGCGAAGTACGGGCTGGGTGACGAAGGGCCGTCGATCCTCGCCGGGATCAACTGGGTCGAGACCGGCTTCGGCACGAACCTCGGCGTCTCCTCGGCGGAAGCCGAAGGCTGGATGCAGTTCCTACCTTCGAGCTGGGAAGCCTTCGGCGTCGACGGCAACGGCGACGGCATCAAGGACCCCTACAACCCCTGGGACGCGATCTTCGCCGCCGCCCGTCTGCTGCGCGCCTCCGGCGCTCCGCAGGACTGGCACGCGGCGATCTTCAGCTACAACCACGCCGAGTGGTACGTCGCCGAGGTCCTGGCCGACGCGCACCGCTTCGCCGGTGACGGCACGGTCGAGGCGGCCAGCGGCGGCGGCTGCGCTGCGGCGGCGAGTGCGCCCAATGAGACCGTCGCGCGGATGGTCGCCGAGGCTGCCCGCCTCAGCGCCCTCCGCCCGACCTCGGAGTACGTGTGGGGCGGCTCGCACGGCGCCTCGCCGACTCCCCCCAACGGGCCCTTCGATTGCAGCTCAGCCGTCAGCCACCTGCTCCAGGTCGGCGGCTTCGGCAACCCGACGATGGACACGACCCAGCTGGTCCGCTGGGGCGAATCAGGACCGGGGCAGTGGGTGACGATCTTCGTCAAGCCCTACGGCGCCGACGCCCACACCTTCATTCGCTTCTCGGCCGGAGTGACGCCGCCGGGCGAGCGTTACTGGGGCACCTCGGGAATCGTCGCTCCCGGCAAGGGTCCGGGTTGGATCGGCGAAGACAAGTTCTCCGCCTCCTACCTGGCCGGATTCCAGATGCGGCACCCGCCGGGGCTGTGAGCGATGGCGGGCTTCACGGAAACCTCGCTGGCGCTCGGCGGCAGGCCCGGTTCCTCCCCGCCCATTTTCCGCGCCTGGCGCTGGGGGCCCAATCGTGGGCTGCGCGCACTTTTCTCACTGTCAACTCCTCACTTGTCCGTGTCCATCCCGGCGCGGAGGAGTGGCGGAGAGAAACCGGGCCAGCGTCCTCGAGGAGAGGAGACGAGACGTGAGCAGAGTCGAGATCAGCCAACCACGAGCAGGAGGACGTCATGCAACGGCGCTTCCTGCTGACTCGCCGCGAGGCGGCCGAGGCGCTCGGCATGAGCCTCAGCCACTTCCAGCGCCACGTCCAGCCCTACATGCGCTGCGTCTACTCCGGCCAGCTCCGCCTCTACCGCCCCCGCGATCTCCAGCGCTGGTCGGACAACGAGGCGTGCGAGCCCAGCCGGCGGTGAGTTGCTGATGGCCGGTGTAGATACCAAGACGCGCTACCAGGGCATATTCGCCCGCCACCAGGAGGGTTGCCGGATTGAGCAGGACCGGCCGTGCAACTGCACCCCGAGCTACTTCGGGACCGCCTGGGATCGGGTCGCTCACCGGACTCGAAAGACGCGCCACTTTCGGCTCGTCAGCGAGGCGAGGTCCGCCAGGGCAGACCTCCAAGAATCCCTGCGGAAGGGCGAGGTCCCGGTGGTGTCCACGATCACCTTCGGCGAAGCGCGGACTCGGTTTGTCGATGACGCGAAGAACGGCATCGCCCTCAACAAGCACCGCCGTCCGTATCGGCCTAACGCCTACGAAGACCTTGAGTCTGCGCTCGCGCAGGTCCCTGACGAGATCGCGCGCCGTCGCCTCGTTCGGGTCACTCGCGGCGAGATTCAGGCGATGGTCGATGCCCGCAGCACCGGCCCGAAGCGGCTCTCCAGTTCTCGAATCTCCTCGATCGTCAACGCCATCCGCTCGCTGTACCGCTGGGCGAAAGACCGCGAACTTGCCGATTTCGACCCCGCCCAGGAGATCAGGCTGCCGGCCAGTGATGCGAAACCACGCGACCGGGTTGCGACGCCAGCGGAGTTCGCACGGCTGCTCGCCGCCATCTTCGAGACGACCCCAGCCGAACGGAAGAAGGGGAAGACCCGCGACCCTGATAAGGCACGCAAAGACGCGCTGCCGTTCGCTCTCGCCGGCTACGGCAGCGCCCGCCACCAGGAGATCCAGGTGCTCGATTGGGAGCACGTCAATCTCGACATCGGCGGGGGAGAGCTCGCCGGAGACGAGGCAGGCCGAAAGCCGGGCGGCTCTTGGCGACTGATTTTCTACGTGAAGCCGCTGTGGGAAATGCTGCGCGAGGAGTGGGAGGCGCAAGGCCGACCGACGTGCGGCAAGGTCTGCCCGCCGAAGGCGATCCGCCAATCCGGCCTGCTCGCCCTCAACACCCTCCAGGCCAGGGTTCACAAGCGCTGGAAAGAACAAGGTCTTACGTCAATCGGCCTGCACGAGTCACGCCACACGACGGCGACCTGGCTCGACCATGCAGGCGTCTCACCAAAGGTCATCTCGGAGTTCGTCGGCCACAAGACGCCCGAATACCAGCTCGGCGCCGCCCGAATCACCTTGCAGGTCTACACCCACATGCTGCCGGGCGAGCTGGAGCGCGCCCGCGTCCTGTTCGACAAGTTCCTGGTCGAGCGGGCCGAGGACGATCCCGCCCCAGCATTGACGCTCGCCGGGCGGTGAGTCTGTCCCGTCCGACCCAAACGCCAAAGTTCCTGTCGTGGCGCCAAAGTGGCGCTAAACTGCCCCAGGAGGTTCAAGCCATGCCAAGCGTCCAGATCAAGAATGTTCCGCCCGATGTTCACCGCGTCCTGCGCGAGCGGGCCGCTGCCGCAGGGCAGTCGATGCAGGAGTACCTGCTTGCCCAGCTGACCCGGCAGGCCGAGGCGGAGACGCTGGAGGAGGTCCTAGACCGAGCAGGCGGTCGCGCTGGCGGCTCGCGCGGCCTTGA
>JBAVGD010000198.1:0-34146 GCA_049684635.1 Solirubrobacterales bacterium
TCGAGGCTGGAGGAGCAGTAGCGGGAGACGGTCACGCCGTTGACCGTCTGCGGCAGCTTCTCGGAGAGCAGCGCAATAGTGCGGCCGATGTTGAAGGCCTGCAGGCCTTGCGGCATGCCGCAGCCGCAGAAGAGGTCCTCGATGGTGGGGGGATCGACCTCCGGGTTGCGCTCGAGCAGCTGGTCGACGACGTAGGCCCCCATCTCGTCGGGGCGCAGCTGGGCGAGCGAGCCCTTGAAGGCGCGGCCGATCGGCGTGCGGATGGTGTCGACGATTACTGCCTCTGGCATGCGGAACTCTCCTTGACGTATTCGGGATGAGACTGAGGGCCGCAGGGTAATTGACACGGCCCGCTGGCGCCGTCGACACGACCGGCGGCACCGCTGACACGGTCTGACGACGCCGTGCGCGCAACGCGGTGGGGGCAGTTCTCGACTAACGGCGTCCCTGACACGGTTTGACAATGCCGCGCGGGCAACGCGGTGGCGCCGTTCTCGACTAAGTTAGGCGTCACCTATGTCCCTCGACGGGTTGCGGGCCTGGATAGGAGAGGTCGAGCGCAAGCTGACCATGCGCACGCGCGTCTTCCTCGTCCTCGCGACGATCGCGATCGCCGGCGCCGGCGCGGCGATCTACCTCGCCGTGGACGCGCACAACAAGACGGTCACCGAGGGCGACCTGCAGGCGCTGCAAAAGCAGCTCGAAGGACAGATCGGCGAAGCGGGCGGCTCGACCGGCGTGGCGGCGCTGGAAGCCGAAGTGAAGGAATTGCAGGAGCAGGTCGAACAGCTGGACGGTGGCGCGGCGAAGGAAAAGGGCACCGGCGAAAGCTCAAACCAGAGCGGCTCAGCCGGCGGCAGCGAAACGGGCTCCAACTCCTCGGAAGGCAGCGGCGGCAACGGGGCGAGCACCGGCGCCTCGGAAGGCAGCGGCGGCGAAACGCCCAGCACCGGCACGGGGAGCGCCAAACTGCAGGAACTGGTCGAACAGGCAAAGGAACAGGCCGAAAAGAGCAAGTAGCGCCTCTCGTCAGGAGTTTCGAGACGGGATCTCCAGCGGTCGGTTGGGCTCTGCAAATCCGCTCCTTAGGACGCACCCATCGCCGCAGGCACACGACCGACGGCAAGGACACCTGAGGCCGTCTTTGTGATGAATCGCACATTATGCGCGGGCGGCGTCCCACGGCTCCGTTACATTCGCCGCAATCCAACTCGTGCAATAGCGCGAGCTCTGCCGATAGTGGCACCGAAAGGAGGCCCCCCGATGCCGGAGGGTTACTGCGTCAAAGAGCGTAAGAAGGTCGAGATCAAAGACGCCAAGCAGGTGACCATGAAGAACGGTCGCCCTGCGATTCAGGGTTTCTGCCCGGACTGCGGTACGAAAATCTTCAAGATCGGCAAACTCGAGTAGACCGGTGGGGCGGCGCCGCCGGGGGCGCCGCCGTCATCGCCACAGCGGCGGTGATGTTGCACCTGAACCCGAATCGCCGGTTGCCCGTAACCCTGGGCAGCCGTGTTTCCTCCCGTTACGTCACCATCGACAAAGATGTCTCCCCGAGCGCTGAGCGGCGAGCGGGACGTGCGCGAGGCCTACGCGGCCCACGCCCCTGAACTCTACGGCTTTGCCGTGAGGTCGCTGGGCGATTCCGGCCTTGCCGAGGAGGCGGTGCAGGAGACCTTCGTCAGGGCCTGGCGGGCGGGCGATCGCTTCGACCCGCAGATCGGCTCGCTGCGGACGTGGCTGTTCGCGATCCTCCGCAACATCGTGATCGACCTCGGACGCGCCCGCGCGATTCGACCGGGAGTTGCCGAGGGCGGCATAGAGCCATCGGTCGAACCGCTCGAGGAGGCGCTGCTCGCCTGGCAGGTCGAGGAGGCGATGCGGCGGATCGGCGAGGAGCATCGCCGCGTTCTTGTCGAGACCTATTACCGGGGCCGCCCCTACGCCGAGGTTGCGACAGAACTGGGTGTGCCGGAGGGAACGATCAAGAGCCGCGTCTACTACGGCCTACGGGCACTGCGCATTGCTCTCGAGGAGATTGGCTATGAGGACTGAGGAGTGCCGAGAGTGGCGCCAGGAGCTGGGGGCCTATGCGCTTGGACAGCTTCCACCGGACGAGCGGGCCGGGATCAAGGCCCACATCGAGGGCTGCCCCGACTGCCGGACCGAGCTCGAGGGTCTCGCCTCCGTGGTGCGCCTGATGCCGCTTGCCGACCCGGAGCGCTTCGGCGCGGCTCCCGCCCTGCCGCCCTCGCTTGCCAACCGGGTCGCGGCCAGGATCGCCGCCGAGAGACGCGTCCTGACGCGGCGGCGCCGGTGGCGCGTAGGCCTGACGTTCAGCGGGGCGACGGCGGCGCTGGCGGCAGCGGTACTCGCGATCTTCGTATTGCCCGGCGGCGGCGGTGCCCGGCCGCAACAGCGTGTCGCCTTTGCCGACGTGCCGGCGGGCATGCAGATCACCGCCACGCTGGAACCTCATGCTTTCGGTACCGAGATTCACATGTACGTGAAGGGTGTCCCGTCCGGAACGCTGTGCCGGGTCTTCCTGAGAGGAACGGACGGTTCCCGCCTATCGGCGGGGTCGTTCCGCTACCGCTGGGGTGAGAACACCGAGGCCGTCCTCAGTTCTGCCCTTGACCTCTCCCGGACCCGAGCGGTCGGCGTGCGCGTTGGGGATCGCACGTTCATCGCGCCCGTCCGCAATGGCCAGACGGCCATGTCCGCATACACAAGACAGGAGGCAACCACGTGACAAGGACCCTTCCCGCCATTGCGCTTGCGGCGATCGCCGCCGTTCTGGCGTTCGCCGGCTGCGGCAGCAGCGGCAACGAATACGGCAGCTCCAGCTCCAGCGAAAGCAGCAGCGGGAGCAACTACGAATCGAGACCCGGTTACGGATCGAAGGGGGCCGCGGCGACCGGAACCGAATCGTCAGGTAGCGGCGCCGTGGCGACCGGCAGCGCCTCCGGCGTCGGCACCGTTCTCGTCGACTCGAACGGGATGACGCTCTACTACTTCGAGAAGGACGAAGGCGGGAAGTCAGCCTGCAACGGGGCCTGCGCGAGCGCCTGGCCGCCACTCACAACAAGTGGCGCACCAAAGACCATGGCCGGTGCGGAAGCCTCGAAGCTTGGTACGACCACGCGCAGCGACGGCGCCACCCAGGTCACCTACGCGGGCTGGCCGCTCTACACCTACACGGCCGACACGGCGCCCGGCGAAGCCAACGGCACCGACGTGAAGGCCTTTGGCGGCTCCTGGTACCCGCTGCATCCAAACGGCGAAAAGGCAGGCAGCTAAGAACGCTTCCGGACGGAGAGGGCCGGGGGAACGAGCTCGCGGATCTCCGCCAGGAGCCGCGCCGCGATCTCCCCCGGCTCCTCGCCGGGCCGGGCCTGACCGCCCGCCGGCTCGAGGAAGCGGATCCGCACCCGGGGCCTGCGTGGGAACCCGGTGAATTCGGTGGTCCCCTCGCTCGCAACCAGCACGAGCTTCGCCTCGGGGACCTCCAGCGCGAGGCGGCCGACACCGCTGCGCGCCCGCAGCACCTGACCACGCGAGCGGGTGCCCTCGGGGAAGACACCGATGCAGGCGCCTTGCCGCAGCCCCTCGATTGCCTGCGCCAGGGCTTGCTTGTCGCCCGCGCCCCGCTCGATCGGGATCTGGCCCATGCCGTTAAGCACCGGGCCCAGGCCCCTGACGTCCCACAGAGACGCTTTCGCCAGCGCCTTGATCTGGCGCCGACGCACCGCGGCAACGCCAACCATCACCGGGTCCCAGTGGCTGTCGTGGTTGCCGACCACCAGCACCGGCCCGCTCTCGGGCAGGGCGTTCAGCCCGTCCACATCGAGGCGGCCCCACGCGGCCGCAGGCCTGGCAACGGCCATCGCAACCCGATACATGCGGCTGGGCTCCTTCAAGGCTGTGAGTTCTACTCGACCGCGGTCCGCAGCAGGTCTCGCAGGGCGCGCTGCTCGCCGGTGGAGAGCTTCGAGAGCCATTCCGGCGGCTCTTCGAGCGTCGCCATCAGGCGGGATCGGACCCGGCTGCCGGCGGCGGTCAGCGCGATCAGTTTCACTCGCCGGTCCTTCTCGGAAGGGGTACGGCTGACCAGTCCTCGCTCTTCAAGCCCGTCGACGATGCCGGTGACGTTCGAGTTGTCGCAGTACAGGACAGCGGCGATCTCGCTCATCGTCTTCGGCTCGTCGAGGGCACGAAGGGTTCCCAAGGCAGGCGGGCGGAGGCCAAGCTCTCGAGCCACCACAATGAAGGGCGGTGGCCCCGAGTGGACAAGCCCCGCGAGCAGCGCCCAGGCCTCGCGCGCCGGCGACCGCTCCTCGCGCGCACGCCCGGCTCCGCTCGCACTGGCTCGACTCATGAGATGCATTATATAGTTGATATTTGCTATTTTCAAATATTGAGCTTCCCAGAGACTCTCAACCCGTCCCATGGAGTGATCGATGACTGAAAGCAGGAGCGAGAAAGGCATCGAAGTCGAAGCTCTCGTCCGCGAGTTCAAGAACGGGCCGCGGGCGGTTGACGGAATCGATCTGAACGTCGCGCCGGGCGAGATCTACGGCTTCCTCGGTCCCAACGGAGCCGGCAAGTCGACGACCGTGCTGATGCTGACCACGCTGCTCCCCCCGACCGCCGGGACCGCGCGGGTGGCCGGCTTCGACATCGCCTCCGAAGGCCCGCGGGTGCGCTCGGCGATCGGCGCCGCCCTGCAGGAGGCAGCCCTGGATCCGTTGCTGACCGGAAGCGAGCACATGCGCCTGCAGACGGCCCTCCATGGCATTGCCAAGCGAGAGCGCGAGAACCGCGGCCGGGAGTTGCTCGCCCGAGTCGGGCTCGCCGAGGCGGCCGACCGCAAGGTGGGCACCTACTCGGGCGGGATGAAACGGCGCCTCGACCTGGCGCTGGCGCTGGTCCACCGCCCTCGCATCCTCTTCCTCGACGAGCCGACGACCGGGCTCGACATTCAGAGCCGGACGGCCCTCTGGGACGAGGTTGCCGGCCTCGCGGCAGAGGATGGCGTCACCGTCTTCCTGACGACCCAGTATCTGGAGGAGGCCGACGCGCTGGCCAATCGTGTCGGAATCATCGACCACGGCAGGATCGTCGCCGAGGGCACGCCGGCGGAGCTCAAGGCGCAGGTCGGTCTGCCCACGGTCGAGGCGGTTCCCCACAATCGAGGCGATCGGACCCGAGTCGCCGCGGTCCTCAGCCGCTTCGGCGAAGCCGCCCGCGCCTCCACCAAGGGCGCCGCCGTAATGCTCGAGGGCGGTGAGGCTCAGCTCGCCGAGGTCGTCCGCGCGCTTGACGCCGAGCAGATCGCGATCGAGACCCTGCAGCTCCACGCCCCCTCGCTCAACGACGTCTTCCTCGCCAAGACAGGCCGCTCGCTGGAGGGAGCGGGCGACGACGATGAGGCGGGGGAGCAAACCACCGACGAGCCTTCCGTCGTCGAGGCGTAGGCGGGCGAACGAGGCGGAGATCGTCAAGGCATGAGTCAAGCGCTTCGAACCCAGGTAGGACAGCTTGCGCACCGATCGGTCCTGCGCACGCTGCGCCAGCCCGCGCAGATAGTCCCGGCGCTGATCTTTCCCCTCTTCCTGCTCGCGGTTAACTCAGGTGGCCTGCGCGAGGTAACGCACCTGCCGGGATTCCCGACCAGCTCCTACCTGACCTTCGCCCTGGCGGTGCCGTTCATGCAGGGGGCGCTGTTCTCGGTGATGAACGCGGGCACCGACCTGGCACGGGACATCGAGACCGGCTTCCTCAATCGCCTCGCCCTCACCCCGCTGCGCGGGACCGCACTGCTCAGCGGACTGCTCGCCGGCGCGGTGGTGCTGGGGTTGATTCAGGCCGCGACCTACCTGCTGGTGGGACTGACCGCCGGCGCCGAACTTGCCGCCGGCGTGCCGGGCGCGCTGATGATCGTGGCGCTTTCGGTGCTGATCACGGTCGGCTTCGGCGCGATCGGCCTGTTCGCGGCTCTGCGCACAGGCTCAGGCGAGGCGGTTCAGAGCCTCTTCCCCGTCTTCTTCGTCTTCCTCTTCCTCTCCTCGATGTCGCTGCCGCGAGACCTGATTCAGACCACGTGGTTTCGCGATATCGCCACCGTCAATCCGGTCTCCTACCTGCTGGAGGCGTTTCGTTCGCTTTTGATCACGGGCTGGGACGCGGGCGCGCTGGCGCTTGGCTTCGGCGTCGCGATCATGGTTCTTCTGGTGGGCATGGTCGCCGCCACATCGGCGCTGAAGACAAGGCTGGTGCGAACATGAGCAGCCAACGCGGCGCGGCGGCCGCAGACCGTTCGGAGATGGCCCCGTTCCGGGCGATTGCCCTCGCCATCGCCTGGCGCAGCGTCCACAACTTCCTCACGAATCCCGCCTTCTTCGTTCCCGCCCTCGTCTTCCCCCTCTTCTTCTTCACCGCCTTTGCCGGCGGCCTTTCCGCCGTAAGCAACATCCCCGGTTTCAACTTCCCCAGCGGCTACACCGCGTTCCAGTTCGTCTTCGTGCTGCTCCAGTCGGCGGCATTCGGGGGCGTCTTCACCGGCTTCGGGATCGCCCGCGACTTCGAGTCCGGCTTCGCGCGACGCTTCATGCTCGCCGCCAGCCGGCGCGACGCAATCATCGTCGGCTACGCACTCGCCGCCCTCACCCGTGCTTGCGTCACCTGGGCCGTGCTGACCACGGTCGCTCTCGTCGTCGGCATGGAGGTCGGCGGTGACGGCGTCGAACTCTTCAGCCTCTTCGCGCTCGCGGTCCTCGTCAATGTGACGGCGACGCTATGGGCCGCTGGCATTGCGATGCGAGTGCGCTCGATCCAGGGCGGGCCGTTCATGCAGATGCCGATCTTCCTGATCCTCTTTCTGGCCCCGGTCTACGTGCCCCTCAGCCTGCTCACCGGCTGGATCCATACCGTCGCCTCCGTCAACCCAGTCACCGCCCTCTTGGAGGCCGGCCGCGGCTTCATCTCCGGCTCACCAACCACCGTCGCACTCGCCTTCGCCGTCGCCGCCACACTCCCGATCCTCTTTGCCCTCTGGGCCCGCGGCGGCCTCAAGCGCGCCGAAGCCGCAGGCTGAGCAAAGTTGCATATGTGACGAACCTCACAGTGGGGATGGGGGTGGGAGGCGGAAGGTTGATGGCCCGCCGCTCCTGGGGAGCCGCGCCTTCAGCATTCGGCGTGCGAATCGGGACTATCTAAAGTGTCATCTGTGTCTCAGAGACCCCTTGAGCTGATCCTTGCTCGCAACCTGATGTCGGCGCTGTCGACACCAGCGTTCCTGGTTGACGAGGGTGGTCTGCTCGTCTTCTACAACAAGGCCGCGGGGGTCTTGCTGGGAAAACGGTTCGAGGAGCTCGGGACGGTCGGCCCAGCGGAGTGGGGCTCGCTGTTCGGCCCCTTCGACGAGAACGGCGACCCGATCCCCTACGACGAGCTGCCGCTTGTCGTCGCCGTCCGCAACGGCCGCCCCGCGCATGCGGACTTCGAGATCCGCTCCGCCGACGGGGCCCGCCATACGGTCGAGGCTTCCGCCTTCCCGATCCTCACCGCGCACGGCTCGCGAGGGGCGATCGCGATCTTCTGGCCCACCTCGTCCAACGGCACCGGCAACTGAGATGAAGGTCAAGCTCTGGGGCACGCGAGGATCGATCCCCTCCCCAGGGCCGGAGACAATCCGCTACGGCGGCAACACTTCATGCGTCGGCGTCACCCTCTCCGATGGCTCGCTGCTCGCGCTCGACGCGGGCACCGGCATTCGCAGCCTCGGCCTTGCCCTCGCCGCCGAACCCGCCCGCCTCCACATCCTCCTCACCCATCTTCACCTCGACCACATCCAGGGCCTGGTCTTCTTCGCGCCGGCGTTCCGGACGCAGACCGAGATCGTGATCTGGGGCCCGGCCTCACCGGAGGCCTCGCTGCGCGATCGCATCGCCCGCTACATATCGGCCCCGCTCTCTCCAGTCGAGGTGCGCGAGCTGCCCTGCGACGTCTCGTTCCGCCACTGCCCCGAGAGCGAGTGGGAGATCGGCCCGGCCCGGATTCGGGCCGCCTCCGTGGCGCACCGCGGGCCGACGCTCGGCTACCGGATCGAAGACGGTGAGCACTCGCTTGCCTATATCCCCGATCACGAGCCTGCGCTCGGCGCTGACCTCGACGAGCTGGACGAGGACTGGATCTCCGGCTTCGCCCTGGCCCGGGACGCGTCATTGCTGATCCACGACGGCCAGTACGCCGACGCCGAGTACCCCGACCACCTTGGCTGGGGTCACTCCTCCCTCTCCCACTCCCTCTCGTTTGCCCGCCGCACCGGCGCCAAGCGAACCGTCCTCTTCCACCACGACCCCCTGCATTCCGACGCGCGCCTCGACAAGCTCGGCGAGGAAGCACGGGAGCGCTGGCTGGAGATGGGCGGCGCGCCCGGCACCGTCGAGCTCGGCGTCGAGGGGTACCAGTACGCCCTGCCGTTGCTGTCGCCGAGCGCGGCCGCAGCGGCTGGGTCCTCGTAACACCGCATATCCCTACCCTGCGGTCAGCATGTCCACGGCCCGCATCGACGCCGCCATTGAACGTTCCGCTCTGGTCCGCGCCGCCCTGGAAACGGCACGCCAAGCCCACTCCGGCCAGGTCCGCCACACCGGCAAAGAGGAGATGCCGTTCATCGAGCATCCACTGGCGGTCGCGGAGCGGCTTGCTGGGGACGGCTGCCCCGACGAGGCCCTGGCCGCCGGTCTGCTTCACGACGTGCTCGAGAAGAGCGACATGGAGCTCGACGAGCTGCGCGAGCGCTTTGGGGGCACCGTCGCCCGTCTCGTCGACGCGCTCACCGAAAAGGCGGCGATCGAGGACTACGGAGAGCGCAAGGACGAGCACCGGAGACGCATCGCGGGGGCCGGCCCAGCGGCGCAGGCGATCTTCGCCGCCGACAAGCTGGTGAACCTCGAAAGCCTGCGGGAGGCCTATGGGGTTAGAGGCGAGGACGTCGACGGAGAGCTGCAGGTCCCCCTCGACACGAAGGTGCGCACCTGGGAACTCGACCTGACGATGCTGCGTGAAGAGGCGGGGGAGCTGCCGGTGGTTGGGGACTTCTCTAACCAGCTTGCCGGTCTTCTGGCTGATCGAGCGGCTCGTCGGGCACCGTCGAACTGAACCGGCGCCGCAGCGGCAACGCGTACCAGAAGAGCAGAAAGACCGAGAAGGCCGCGGTACTGGTGATCGCCGTCGCAACCGCCCCGAAGAGCAGATCGGTGATCAGCATGATCGCCCCGGTCATCGCCAGGGCAAGGCATCCCAGCCCGGCGATCGCGAACCTGTTGGCCAGGAAGACCAGGTGCTCCTTCTGCTGGAGGCGAAAGGTCATCCGGTGATACGCAGAGGGGGAGATCAGAAGCGCGGCGGAGAGCGCGGTCAGCAGCAGAGTCGCAAAGTAGACCCTCTCCTGAAACGGAGAGATTGCGGTGAAATGCTGCTGGAATGGAACCGCGAGCAGGAAGGCGAAGAGCACCTGCACGCCCGGTAGGGCAACCCTCAGCTCCTGAAGCAGCTCGCCCAGATTGCGGTCGAGGCGCTCCTCGTCGGTCTCATCCCGTCCCGATGGCCGCTCAGCCATGACTTCAAGATATGCCAGTCGGCCTCGCCGCACACATTTCTTTGGCTCGTCGCGAATCCCTTGCTTTCCCCTGATCGCGAACCCGGCCGGCCCTTAGGATCCTAAAGGGCGCCCGAAACACGGTTTCCACGCATTACATGGAAACCGTGTTTCGGGGCTGGTCGCCCTTAAAGGACCTATCCCGTTGAGGGGGCGTGCCCCTGGGGCGGTTCAGGACCGAGCGGGGAGGTCACGGCGCGGATTCCGCATGGCAGCGCCATGTGGATTCGCGACGGGGCTGAATCCGCGCCTCTCCTGGGTCGTAGCCAGAGGTGCGATTCCCCTATCGGGATAGGCCCTTAGGATCGCGGCACGTGGGACGGCTTGCGGTGATCATCGGCAGCAACGCTCTCACCCCCGGTGGAGAGGAGATAGCCGCGGTCGCCGCCGCGAAGGACGCGGTGATTCTGCAGCGCCATGGCAGCGATTCATACCGGCTCCCCCACCTGATCGATCACGCCGCCAACCTGCGCTCGCTGATCGAGGCGGACTGCGACCGCGCCTTGGCGATCAGCTCGGTCGGCTCGCTCAAGCCCGGGTTGGGCGTCGGCAGCCTCGTCTGCCCGGATGACTTCATCGCTCTCCAGCTCGGTCTCTCGATCTTCAGCGACGCCCGGGGCCACACGACGCCGGGGTTCAATCCCGCCTGGCGCAGCAAGGTCCTGGCCGCGTGGGCTCGAAGCAGTGCTCCACCTCTCCACGATGGCGGCGTCTACTGGCAGACGATCGGTCCCCGTTTCGAGACGCCCGCGGAGATCCGCCTGATCTCCACCCACGCCGACGTGGTGGGAATGACGCTCGCCTCCGAGTGCATCGTCGCCGGCGAGCTGGAGCTGCCCTATGCGGCGGTCTGCGTCGTCGACAACCTCGCAAACGGCATTGGGTCTGAGCCGCTGTCGATCGAGGAGGTGGAAGCGGATCGGGCGCGCAATGCGGAAAGGGTCCGCGATGCCCTTGACGCCGTCCTCCCAGAGCTTGTGGGATGAATCAGGGCAGCGCCTCGCCGCTCACGGTCACCGGGGCCGTCGTCGACGGGCAGACCGCGGGCGTGCGCTGCGAGGGCGGCGCGATTGCGGCTCTGGGACCCGAGGTGATCGCCAAGCCCGGCGACGAAACGATCGACGCGGCAGGGGCGCCGCTGGTGCCGGCGCTCGTCAACGGCCATACCCACGCCGCGATGACGCTCTTTCGCGGCTACGGCGGCGACCTGCCGCTGATGCGCTGGCTGCGCGAGAAGGTCTGGCCGATCGAGGCCAAGCTCGAACCCGAGGATGTGTACTGGGGAACCCGGCTGGCCTGCCTGGAGATGATTCGAACCGGCACCACCCGCTTTTGGGACATGTACTGGCACCCCGGGGCCACGGCAAGGGCGGTCGAGGACGCGGGTCTGCGGGCAACGATCGGCGGCCCGTTGCTCGACGTGGACGGCAGCTTTCCCGACATGCGGGTCACAGCGCTGAGATACCTCGACGAGCTCGCCGAGCATGGGCCTGGAGTTGCGTCCTCGCTGGCGCCGCATGCGATTTACACGGTTAGCGAAGAGCTGCTGCGCTGGACGGCCGCGCTTGCCGCCGAGCGCAGGCTCCCGATCCACATCCATCTCTCCGAGACCGAGCAGGAGGTGAGCGAATGCCTGCAGCGGCACGGGGCGCGGCCCACCGTTTACCTCGACCAGCTCGGGCTGCTGGGGGAGCGGACGGTGCTCGCGCACGGGGTCTGGCTTGACCAGGCAGAGCTGGAGTTGATCGCGGAGCGAGGCTGCACGATCGTTGCCGTACCGGTGGCAAATATGAAGCTGGCGGTGGGCGGCGCCTTTCCGTATCAGGCGGCCCGCCGGGCTGAAATCGCGGTCGGCCTCGGCACGGACGGCGCCGGGTCCAACGATTCGCTCGACCTCTTTTCCGACCTGAAGACGTTCGCCCTAATGCAGCGCCACATCGCCGGCGACGCAACCGTCCTGCCGGCAGAGGAGGCGTGGCAGATCGCGACGGGAGCAAGCGCGCCCCTGCTGGGCGGCGGCGAACCGCTGACCGTCGGAACGCCGGCCGACTTCCTGCTGCTGCGCCACAACTCGCTCGAGCTGAGCCTTGGCGACCTTGCATCCAACCTCGTCTATGCGGCAAGTGGCTCGATCGTCAGCACCACAGTCGCCGGCGGCCGCATACTGATGCGAGACGGTGAGGTGGACGGTGCGGACGAGATCGTCAGCCGCGCCGCCGAGAGCGCGCGCCGTCTGGGTATCGCATAAGGGGTATTTGCTTATACCCCTAGGGGGTATATAGTGAGGGCAGCGCCCATGGCTGATGCCCTAAGCACGATCGGTGATGGCTTTCGTTGTGGTGGCGCAGAGCTTGCGACTCGGGACGCTAGGCCGGGCGCACCATGACGTGCTCGCCGGGCGACAGACAGGGGACGTCCATCATCCGGTGGGGATGGCGCACGACCAGAACCCGGCCTCCGGCAAGGCGCAGCCGGTTGATGCAGTGCGAAACACCCTCCGCGTCGGGGCTGCAGTCTTCGTCGGTCAGCACCGTTCCGGCGACCTGGCGACTGGGTATGGAACCCTTGAGGCGCACGGCGTGCAGCATGGGCCCGGGCGGCGATGGCGACGGCTCGCGCCCGCGGGAGACGAGCACGGTTCGCATCTCGTCGGGCTGTTCGCTGAGGTGGGCACCGGGTGGGCTCGGCGACGCAGCTTCGCCGCCACCCAGAGCGGCCGGCGAGGCAGACCCGCCACCGCCGGATGCGCCAAGCGCAATGACGATGGCCGCAACGGCCAGAGCCGCTGCGGCGGCAACGGCGAAGACGATCTTGGCAAGCTTGCTCTTCATCTTAGGGTCACCTAATTTCCAGCTCAGATTAGCGCCTCCGGCGTCAGGACTCGACATATGAACAGGTGGACAGCCAACAGCAGAGGCGTTCCGCTCGCTCGCCGCCAGCTTCTGCGTGAGCCGCTCAAACTCGTGCTGGCACTGCTCGGCGTTGCCGTCTCGGTTGCGCTCGTCGGACTTCTTTTCGGCCTCCGCGAGGGTATTGGCCGCCAGGTCACGACCTATCCAGATCATGCCGGTGCCGACGTCTACATCGCCAGCGGCGGCACGCGCGACTTTCTCAGCGCCAGCTCGTCATCGCTTCCGGTCCCCCTGGCCCGGCGGTTGCGGAGCGTTTCCGGCGTTGCCGAAGTCGAGCCGATCACGGCCTGGTTCGACGTGGTGCCGATGCACGGAATGAAGATCGTCGTGCAGCACATCGGCTTCGAACCGCGACGGCTCGGCGGGCCGTGGGACATGCTCGACGGTCGCGGCCCCACACGCCCGGACGAGGTCGCGATCGATCGGGTGATGGGCGAACAGCATGGGATCGGGCTGGGCGACAGGTTGCGACTGGCGGGACGCTCGCTGCGGGTTGTCGGCCTCACCGATCAGACCTCCTCCTGGATGGCTCCCCTTGTCTTCACCACCAGGCAGGCCGCCGCCGCAATGCGACGACGGCCTGACGCCGCCACGTTCTTCCTCGTGCGACGGGGCAACGTCGCGCCGCAGACGCTCCGCCACCGGCTCGCCACGGCCTTCCCACACCTCAGCGTCCTGACGAGGGCGCAGATCGCCGCGAACGACCGCACCCTGATGGCAAGCTCCTTCGATTCGACCCTGCTCGTGATGGTGCTGACCGCACTCGGTGTCGGCGCGGTCGTGATCGGCATCACCGTTTACGGCTTCGTCTCGGAGCGGCGGCGCGAGTTCGGAACGCTGAAGGCAATGGGCGCGCGCAACCTGCGCCTCTACTGGCTGGTCTCGAGGCAGGCGCTTGCGATTGCCCTCGGCGGGCTCGGGCTGGGCGTCCTACTGCAGAGAGTCACCGGCGACGCGATCGAGACGCTGTCGCCAAAGTTCCTCTTCGTCTACCTGCCTTCCCACCTCGAGCTGATGGTTGTCGCCGCCTTTGCGATGGCGCTTTTCGGAGCCCTTGCGCCGATCCGCGTCCTTGCCCGACTCGACCCCGCGGAGGTGTTCCGGCGGTGATCGGCGGCGTCCCACTTGCCCGCCGCAACCTGACGCGCCAGCGCTTGCGCTTCGCCCTGAGCGCGGCGGGCGTCGGTCTGGCGCTGCTCCTGATCCTGTCCCTGGAGGCGATCTACGGCGGTGTGCTGCGCCAGGTGACGGCTTACCCCGACCACGCCGGCGCACCGGTGATCGTCTCCCAGCGCGGGGTGAAGACCATGCACATGTCCAGCTCCGCCCTGCCGCTCGGGCTGGCGCGAAAGCTCCGCCGGGACCCGCGGGTAGCCCGTGCCGCGCCGATCCTCTACTCGCCGATCATCCTCAACGGCCGTGAGCCTGTCTCCAGCTACCTGATCGGCTTTCGGCGGGCGGGCGGGCCCTGGCAGATGAGCTCGGGCCGCGCGCGCCCAGGTCCCGACGGGATCGTGATCGACGCGATTACGGCGGGACGGCTCGGCGTCGGAATCGGCGACACCCTGCGGGTGGCGGGAGGGCAGCTGCGCATAGTCGGACTGACTCGCGGCACGTTCAGCATCATCAGCTCCGTCTCCTTCATCGCCTACGCCACCTTCCAGCGACTCGAGGGAACCACGGGCAGCGCCAGCTACATACTGGTCTGGCCGCGGCGGGGCCGATCACCCGAAGCGCTCGCGTCGCATCTTCAAGCCGCCTACCCCGTCACCGCGCAGACCAGCGGCAAGTTCTCGACAAACGAGCGCCAGGTCGTCTCCGACATGAGCACCGAACTGATCCAAGGGCTGGTCTCGATCGGCTTCGTGGTCGGCCTCGTCGTCGCCGGTCTCAGCATCTATACAGCCACGGTGGCCCGCCTGCGCGAGTACGCGGTGCTGAAGGCGATCGGGATGCGCAACAGGAGCCTCTACTGGATGATCTCGCGCCAGGCTCTGCTGACGGTGGGGTCCGGCCTCCTCGTCGCACTCGCTCTGCTCGCCCTGCTGAACGCGGTTGTCGGGCGAGCCGAACCTTCGATCACGATGCAACTGACGTCCGGCATCCTCGCCAGGACGGCTCTCGTGACGACTCTGATCGGCGCCGTGGCAGCGCTGCTGCCGGCACGACGGGTGGCCCGGGTCGACCCTGCGAGCGCCTACAGAACCTGATGGCGGGCCTCGGAAACACAAGCGAGAAGGGACGACGGGAGTCGGATGGGCGACCCGTGCTCGACGCGAAAGCGCTGCGCCGCCGCTTCGGTGACGGCGAGGCCGCGGTGGAGGCCGTGCGTGGCATCGACCTGACCCTCCAGCCCGGCGAGATCGTCCTCATCATGGGGCCCTCCGGGAGCGGCAAGACGACGCTACTCTCGATGCTCGGAGGCCTCCTCCGCCCCAGCGACGGAACGATCGACATCGGCGGGGTGCGAATCACCGACCTCGGGGAGTCGCAGCTGCCGGCCGTCCGGGCACACCACATCGGCTTCATCTTCCAGGACTTCAACCTGATGCCCTCGCTGACGGCCCAGGAGAACGTCGAAGTCGCGCTCAACGTCGCGGGCGTTCGCGGGGCGGAGGCGCGCAAGCGCGCGGTGGCGCTGCTCACAGAACTGGAGCTGAAGAACCGGCTCAGCTTCCCGCCCGAGAAGCTCTCGGGAGGGGAGAAGCAACGCGTCTCGATCGCCCGGGCGTTTGCCAACGATCCCGATCTCGTCCTCGCCGATGAGCCGACCGCCAATCTCGACTCGAGCATCGGCAGACAGGTGATGCGCAACCTGCGGGAGATTGCCAAGCGCCAGGGCCACAGCGTCCTGATCGTCAGCCATGACGACCGCATCAAGGAGATCGCTGATCGCGTGCTCTGGCTGGAGGACGGAGTCTTCAAACGGGACGCCTCGCTGGTGCGCGACCCGGTCTGTGGAATGGCCATCGATCCCGGCGAGGCCCGCAGTCAGCTCGTGGTCGACGGCGTCAAGTACCACTTCTGCTCAGACGGATGCCGGGCCGAGTTCGAGGCTCGAGAAGGAGGCTCATCGTGATCGCAGCAGCGCTGTACTTCGCAAACTCGGGGTGGGACGGTCACATGGACGACTGGGGCCCCGGCGCCTGGATCTTGATGGGAGTGATGATGATCGTCTTCTGGGGCCTGGTCATCGCCGGCGTGGTCTGGCTGGTGCGCTATATGACACAGACCGCACGCCACCGTGAGCCGAGCGCCCTTGACCTGCTGGACCGCCGCCTGGCATCCGGCGAGGTCTCGGTCGAGGAGTACGAGGAGCGGCGCAAGGCTCTCACCCAGAGCCGCGGTGAATCAGGGTCGTAGCGCCGCGGACGGCACCGGGCATCCAGTGGCCCGCTCGCGCAGCCTCGCCAGGCGGATGTGTCCAACCCAGGCGGCGGCCAGTCCCGCGATGGCGGCAAGCAGGAGCGCGATCCGCGGATCGTAGGTTTCCGAGAGCCAGCCGGCGAGCGGACCACCGATCGGAGTCGACCCCAGGAAGACGACGGAGTAAAGAGCCATGACCCGGCCGCGCATCTCGGGCGGCGCGGTGAGCTGCAGGGAGGAGTTGATCGACGCGGCAAAGGTAACCGCGGAGCAACCGAGCAGCGCCAGCACCGGAATCTCGAGGGCGAGGCTGGGCATCAACGCGGCCAGGAGCGCAAGCAGCCCGAAGGCCAGGGCGGCGCCGGCGATCAGGCGAGTGTCGGTGCGACCGCGCGCACCCGTCACCAGAGCTCCGATCAGCGAGCCGGCACCCATCGCCGAGACCAGCGTCGCGTAAGCCGAGGCGCCACCGTTGAAGCTGAAGCGAGCCAGCAGCGGCAGGATCACCTGGAAGTTGAGCCCAAGCGTGCCGACCAGCGCCATCAGCCCGAGTGGCACTGCCAGCTCTGGGGTTTGCCGCACGTACCGGAGGCCGGCTCGGACGGCGCCGGAGCGATTCACCGGAGGCGGCGGCGTGTTGAGCTCCGCGGGCTCCATCCGCCACAGCGCGACGAGCATCGCGACGAAGCTGAGGGCGTTGAGGGCGAAACAGGGCTCCACGCCCGCGGTCGCGATCAGCGCGGCGGCAAGCACGGGGCCCATCAGCCGCGCCGAGTGAACGAGCACGCTGTTCAGGCTCACGGCATTGACCAGCCGGTCGGTGCCGACCATCTCGATCGCGAAGCTCTGCCGGGTCGGATTGTCGGCCGCATTGATAGTCCCGCGCACGAAGACGAGGGCAAAGACCATCCAGGGGGCGACGGCGCCGGACGCGGTTACCGCAAGGAGCGCAAGCGCCGGAAGTGCCATCAGCGCCTGCGTAACCATCAGAAGCCGCCGCTTGGGGAAGCGATCGGCCAGCACCCCGCCCCATGCCCCGAACAGCAGGATCGGCAGGAACTGCAGAGCGGTCGTCAGCCCAACCGCAATGCCGCTGCCGGTCAGCGAGAGCACCAGCCAGACCTCGGCGACCATCTGCATCCAGTTCCCCGACACCGAGACGATCTGCCCGGCGAAGTAGCGGCGGTAGTTGGGGACGGAGAGCGAGGCGAAGGTCCGGCGCAGACCGGCGCTCACCGCGGGTCCTCCAGGATCCCCTCGAGGATCTGCGCCGCCTGCTCGAGAGTCGCCAGCTCACCGGGCGAGAGGCCTCGCATCCGTCTGGCCAGGTACGCGTTCTTGCGACTGCGCAGGCGGCGCAACCGCTCGCGGCCCTCGGCGGTGATGCTGACGAGAGCGCTGCGCCCATCGGCGGGATCCGGGGCACGGTTGACGAGCCCCGCTTCGGTGAGCACACGCAGGGTTCGGGTCGCCGTCGGTCGCTTGACCCGCTCGATCCCGGCCAGCTCACTGGGCGTCAAGGGCCCGTGCCGCTCCACCGTGGCCAGCGCCGAGGCCGAAGTCGGGGTCAGCTCGCCAACCGCCCCCGCCGCCTCCTGACGCAAACGCCGTGCCGTCCGCACGATCGCCAGGCGCAATCTCGCGGCGGAGGTCGCGAGCTGCTCATCTGGAGCCAGGGTTCTGTCTGGGGCGATCTTCTGCATTGCTTAGCGTTGGTAATTAGTCTAGCAAACTAACTGCGTGGCGTTGCGCAATTGAGTGCCCGCGGTAGGCAGACGGCCGACGGCGTCGAATCAGGTGCGGATGAGCGCCGAGCGAACGCAGCAACCCGTCTCGTACGAGCCGGGCATGGACGCGCGCAGCACGCGGGTCGCGGAACTGCTCAACACGCCGATGCTCATCGCCGCCGCGCTGACGATCCCGATGGTCGCCATTTCCGAGTCGCATCCGGGCGGCGTCTTGGAGGACGTAGCCCATGTTCTCAACTGGACGACCTGGCTCGCCTTCGCGGTCGAGCTGACCGTCATGCTGATCGTGGTGCCGAACCGCTGGGTGTGGATCCGGCAGCACCCCCTCGACCTCTTCATCGTCGTCTTCACCCCACCGGTCCTGCCCGCAAGCCTGCAGGGCCTGCGCGCGCTACGACTGTTGCGGCTGCTGCGACTGCTGCGACTGGCGCAGCTCTCGCGTCAGGTGTTCTCGCTGCAGGGTTTGCATTACGCGATGCTGCTATCGCTTCTGACCGCGATCGGCGGCGGAGCGCTATTCGTCGGCTTCGAGAGGCACCACCAGCACCTGAATGCGTGGGACGGGATCTACTGGGCGGTCACCACGATGACCACCCTCGGCTCCAACATCTACCCGACGACGACCGGAGCAGAGGTGGTCTCGGTCGTCATCCTGATCGTCGGGATCGGCTTCGTCGCACTCATCACCGGCGCCTTCGCCCAGCGCTTCCTCGGCCCGGAGATCGCCGAGGTCGAGGCGGAGCTGGAGGCCGAGCAACTCACCGCCGAGGCGATCGCCCTGCGCGAGCTGCGAAACGTGCGCGAGCAGCTCGAGGCGCTGGAGATCGCGGTCGAGCGAATCGTCGACGAGCGCGCCGGCTAGCTTTCGCTGTCGCGACGGGCGGCGACCTTGCGCTCCAGCTCCTCCATCACGGCGGGGTCCCGCAGCGTGGTCACGTCCCCCAGCTCGTGGCCCTCGGCGATGTCGCGCAGGAGGCGCCGCATGATCTTGCCGGAGCGCGTCTTCGGTAGGTCACCGGACCAGATCACCCGTTTGGGCCGCGCGAATTTGCCGATCCGCTCGGCGACGTGGTCGCGCAACTCGGCGATCATCGCGTCGTCCCCCTCGCGGTCGCCCTCGAGCGTGACGAAGGCGCAGATCGCCTGGCCGGTTTGCTCGTCGCTCTGGCCGATCACGGCCGCCTCCGCGACCTTGGGGTGGGAGACGATCGCCGACTCCACCTCGGCGGTCGAGAGGCGATGGCCGGAGACGTTGATCACGTCATCGACCCGACCGAGAACCCAGAAGTAGCCATCGGCGTCGCGGCGGGCCGCATCACCGACCAGATAGATCTCACGACCGAAGCGCGCGAAGTACGTTTCGACGAAGCGGTCCTCCTCGCGATAGAGCGTGCGCAGCATCCCCGGCCAGGGACGGCGCAGCACCAGCAGCCCCTCGCCTTCCTCGATTGGCTTCCCGTCCTCGTCGAAGACGGCCGCGTCGATCCCCGGCATGGCCAGCGTCGCCGACCCCGGCTTGGTCGCGACCACACCAGGCAGCGGCGAGATCATGATGTGGCCGGTCTCGGTCTGCCACCAGGTGTCGACGATCGGGCAGCGCTCGCCACCGATCACCTTGTGGTACCAGAGCCATGCCTTGGGATTGATCGGCTCGCCGACCGAGCCCAGCAGGCGCAGCGAGCCGAGCTGGTGGCGCTCGGGATACTTCGCCCCCCACTTCATACAGGCGCGAATCGCGGTTGGAGCGGTGTAGAGGGTGGTCACCCCGTAGCGCTCCACGATCTCCCACCAGACGTCCTTGTCGGGGTAGTCCGGTGCCCCCTCGTACATGACGCTGGTCGCGCCGTTGGCAAGCGGCCCGTAGACGATGTAGGAGTGCCCGGTGACCCAGCCGACGTCGGCGGCACACCAGTAAACGTCCTCCTCCGGCTTCAGGTCGAAGATGTAGCGGTGGGTATACGCGACCCCGGCCATGTAGCCGCCGGTGGTGTGGAGGATGCCCTTTGGCTTCGCGGTCGAACCGGAGGTGTAGAGGATGAAGAGAGGGTCCTCGGCGCTCATCGCCTCCGGAGCGCATTCCGCCGCGGCGGCGTCCATCGCCGCTTGGAACCAGACGTCGCGCCCCTCCTGCATGTGGCACTCGGCGCCCGTGTTGCGGACGACGAAGATCGTCTCGAGCGAGCCAACCGAGCCGATCACCTCGTCGACCAGAGCCTTGACCGGCGCCGTCTTGCCCTTGCGGCGCGCCCCGTCGACGGTGACCAGCGCCTTCGCCTCGGAGAACTCCATACGCTCGCGCACCGCCTCGGCCGAGAAGCCGCCGAAAACGACGTTGTGCACGGCGCCGATCCGGGCGCAGGCGAGCATCGCGACGACCAGCGCGGGGATCATCGGCAGGTAGATGCCGACCACGTCGCCCTTGCCGATCCCGTGGTCGCGCAGCGCGTTGGCGAAGCGCTGAACGTCGGCCAGCAGCTCGGCGTAGGTGACGTCAAGCTCCTCCCCCTCCTCACCGCGCCAGTGGTAGGCGACGCGGCAGCCCAGTCCCGCCTCAACGTGGCGATCGAGGCAGTTCGCGGAGGCGTTCAGCGAGCCGTCGGCAAACCATTTGTAGAAGGGCGGATTGGACTCATCGAGCCCCTGGCTCGGCTCCTTCACCCAGTCGAGCAGCTCGGTCGCCTGGCGCAACCACCATGCCTCCGGGTCGGCGGCCGCCTCCTCATAGACGGCGGGATCGCTCAGCAACGCCCCCGCGCGAAAACCCGCCGGCGGCTCGAACCTCTCCACTGCGAGCAGCCGCTCGAGCTCGTGCTCCAGTGCAGTTTGCTCCTCAACCCCCATACCACTCCTTCGTCGGCCGCTACTCTGGTCGAACCGTACCCGTTCGCTCGACGGCGGGCCGGCAACAAAGATGCTCTTCCGCCAGATCATCCACGAGGACCTCGGCTGCGCCTCCTACCTGATCGGCGACACGGAAGCCGGCGTTGCCGCCATCATCGACCCGCAATGGGACGTCGAGCCCTACCTGCAACTGAGTCGCCTGCATGGCGTCCGGATCGAGCACGTACTGGAGACCCATAACCACGCCGACCACGTTTCCGGCCATGGGCGCCTTGCGCGGGCGACCGGCGCGACGATTCACATCAACAGGCTGGCCGAGGCGAAGTACGAGCACGAGCCCTTCGCTGACGGCTGGACGCTGCATTTGGGAGGAGCGACAATCGAAGCTATCCAAACTCCGGGCCACCGCCCGGAGCACACCTCCTTCCTTCTGCGCGACGACAGCCGCGGCGGCGACCCGGTCGCCGTGCTGACCGGAGATTCGCTCTTCGTCGGCGACGTTGCACGACCGGACCTGGCGGTCGAACCGCATGAGGGCGCGGCCGACATCTTCCGGTCCCTGCATAACCGCCTCCTGACCTTGCCCGACGAGGTCGAGGTCTGGCCGGGCCATCTGGGCGGCTCGCTGTGCGGCAGCGCCGGGATCGACCTCAAGACGTCCTCGACGATCGGCTTCGAGCGCCGGCACAACCGGGCGCTCGCCTTTGAGTACGAGGAGGACTTCGTACGGGACGCGGTGTCGACGCCAGGCGAAAGGCCGCCGAACGTCGAGCACATCGTCGCCTTGAATCGCGGGCCTCTGATCGAGGCAATCGGCGCCCCCGCCAGACTCACCCCGCGCAGCTTCGAGGCGGCGATCGCCGCCGGCGCGCAGGCGGTCGACTCGCGAACCAACGAACAGTTCGACGAGGCCCACATTCCGGGCGCGATCAGCGCTTCCGCCTACGACACCGGCTTCGCCACAAAGGTCGCCCAGGTGGTATCGCCGGACACCGAGGTCGTCGTGGTTGCCGCCTCCGACGGGAACGAGCGCGAGGCGGGCGAACTGCTGGCGGCGGTCGGATTGCGGGTGCGCGGGTTCCTGGGCGGCGGTATGTCGGCGTGGCGGGCCGAGGAGCGCCCGGTCCAGCGGATCGAGGTGATCGACCCCGAGGAGCTGGCACAGCGTCTCGAGGGCGAGGACTCGCCGCTTGTCCTCGACGTCCGCAGCGCCTCCGAGTTCGCGAACGGTCATATCGCCGATTCCGTGCACATCCCCTACGGACAGCTGGCAGCGCGACTCGACGAGCTACCGCGAGATCGGGCGATCGCAGCGATCTGCAAGGGAGGCAAGCGAAGCGGCCTCGCCGCATCGATCCTCCAACGCGGGGAGTTCGAGAACGTCGTCCACGTCGCCAGCGGCGGCGTCGGCACCTGGCAGCAGGAAGGCCGCCCGGTCGAGTCTTAGGAGGACGTGCCGTGGTTTAGCGGCCCATATAGGTACTCAACTGACGGCACGTCTGCTCAGTAGCCCGGCGGGTGGCGGGCGATGAAGCCGGCGGTGGAGTCGACCGGCGAGGAGTGCCAGCGCGGGCCCGGTCCGCCCACGGTGTCGAAGGCGAGCCCGGCGATCATCATCCAGGCGTGGCCGGCGTTGGCGTAGACCGTGATCCAGCGGCCGGCGCCCGGTTCGCCCCAGGTCTCGAGCCCGGTTGAATCGAGCGGGCTTTCCAGGAAGCCGCCGCCGTGCAGCGCGAAGCTCACCGCGCCCGAGCAGTCGTAGCCGGGTGAGGAGAAGGAGCCGTGACCGCCGCCCCAGATATAGGGGGTGGTGGCGATCGAGTTGGCAGCTTCGATCGCGGCGGCGATCGCCGCAGGCGCCGCGCTCGGGACGCTCGCCTGGCTTTCGGAGATGTAGTTCGCCGTCTCGCCGGGCGTCAGCGGCGCCGGCGTGCCGCTGGGAACCGGGGCTCCCGAGCTGGCCAGCTGTTCGGAGATCACGGCGAGGTTGTCGTTCAGCGCCTGTTCGCGCGACTCGAGCGATTCGAGGGCCTGGCGCCGTTCCGCCTGGGCGCTCTTCAGTTCAGCGAATCGCGCCTCCGCCGCGGCCCGCGCCGCGGCCACCTGGCGCTCCTTGGCGGCGATTGCGTCGCGCGCCTGCTTGATTTCGAGCCGGACGGCGGTCATCCGCTTCACCGCCGCCCGCACCTGATCGCGCAGCGTCTTGACTCTGACCGCAACCGAGTTGTCGTATTCCTGGATCTGGCTCAGGTAGCCGGCGCGAACGCTGACATCCGACCAGCTGTCGGATTCCAGCACGACGTTGAGCATGTCGGGGGTCCCGCTCTCGTAGATATCGACGAGCCGCCGCCTGAGCACACCCAGAGCGCGATGCAGCCTGGTGCGAACCAGCTCCAGACGCCGCTTCTCGGCGAGAAGTTCCGCGGTTGCCTTTTCGAGCTCGCCTTCCTTGGCGGCGAGTTCGGCCTCAACCGCAGCCTGATGCCGGCGCAGCAGGGAAACTTCGCCGAGCATCGAGTCGATCGCCCGGTTCTGTTCGGCGATCGTGGCACTGAGTGAGCTCTGACTCTGCCTTACATGAGTCAGCTTGCCCTGCGTGTTCTGGAGCTTTTCCTGAAGGGTTTCCGCAGGTGCGCTCGTGGTCCAAGCCGCAATCGCGCATACCGCAGCCAGAACCGCCAACGCTGAGAGCAGCAGGCGCCGGCGCGGCGAATCGTGTCCTGTGGTGGAGAAGAAAGCCCGCATTAAGATCCCGTCGAGTTGCCCGTGAAACGGGGCTTCGGCGGAGTTGCGCAGGGTACAGAGATTCGCGACAAATTGTTAAGAGTCGCTAATAACTTGCAACTCTGGTTGCAGTTTCAGGCGCCAAAGAGGGAAATGGCCCGCAACGGCGACGCCGCAAGCCTTAGGGTCGTCATGTGGTCAACGTCCTGGTGCTGGCGGTCGCAGCTGCTGTATCGCCGACGATCCTTGCCGTCGTAATCGTTGCGCTGCACCAGCCCAGCCCGCGGCGGCTGCTGCTTGCCTACCTGATCGGTGGCCTCCTCATCAGCATCGCGGTCGGCATCGCGCTGGTCAGCTCACTCAACGAACTGCATGCGGTTTCCGGCAGCAGCCCTGCAGCCGATCCCGCCATCAACTTCACGATCGGCGCGCTGGCGCTGATCGTGGCGTATGTCCTCGCGACGGACCGCGACGCACGGCTACAGGAACGCCGGCGGAGTAAGCAGGCCGAACAGCCGACCCGTGATCCATGGTCCGAGCGCGTTCTCAGTCGCGGCTCGGCGCCAATCGCCTTCGCGGTCGGGGTTGCCCTCAACCTTCCCGGCGCTTTCTACCTCGTCGCATTGAAGGACATCGCCCACGGGCAGCATGGCGCCGGCGCCCAGGTCTTCGCGGTCGTCCTCTTCAACCTGGTCATGTTCCTCTTCGCCGAGGTCCCGCTGCTGGGCTACTCGTTTGCGCCCGAGGCGACTCAGGCCAAGGTCGAAGCCCTGAACGACTGGATGGCCCACCACGCGCGTCAGCTCGTAGTCGTCATCGCAACCACGATCGGGCTTTACCTGATCGGCCGCGGTATCGCCGGCGTCGTTTGAAGCCGCCTCACACGCCGGGACCGGCGAGACGTGAAAACTACGTCAGTGGACGACGATCTTGCCGTGCATGTAGTGGTGTATCAGGCACATGTAGCGGAAGGTGCCGGCGCTTGCGAAACGAATCGCCGCGGTGTGACCGGGCCGGATATGGCCGGTGCTGAAGGAGCCGCGCTGCGTGGCCGTGTGGGTGACGGCCGACGAGTTGGAAAAGACGACCTTCGTGCCCCTGCGAATGGTGATCGTGCCGGGATGGAACTTGAAGTGGTTGATGTCAACCGTCACCGTCGGCGCCTTACTGGACTGCGCTTGGCTGGAGGTCGACGCCGGTGCCGCCTGGCTCAAGGCGAGCGCGGCGGCGCAGATTGCGGCGGCACATAGGGAGACTGCCTTCATTGGTCCGGTGTACGCGGTGACCAGCGAGGTGGTTCAACGGCCTCTGGAAGTTTCGACCCCACTGCCCGACCCCGGCGACACCGTACGTTCAAAGGCGCTGCGCGAAAAGGACCGCGGCCACCGCGGTCGCCAGATTGAGGCTGGAAACGCCCTCGCGCATGGGGATGGCAAGCCGGTAATCGGCCTGGGTCAGGAGCTCGTCGCTCAATCCGTAACGCTCCGTGCCGAAGGCCAGAACGGCGCGGTGAGGAAGCTTGTCAACCTGCAAATCGTCTCCTCCCGGATCGATGGCGACAAGCGGACGATCACTGCTGGGGAGCGCTTTCACCGCCGTAACCGGCAAGGCGAAATGAAGGCCCGCAGCACCCCGCAGGGCATCCGGATGCCAGGGATCGTTGCCGCCGGTCGTCAGGAGGCCGGCCGCTTCGGCGCCGGCCGCGACACGCACGCAGGCGCCCATGTTGCCCATGGTGCGCGGATCCTCCAGCAGCACCACGGGAGCGGCATGCCGGCCAGCGAGCATCGCCGCGACGTCGACCTCCGGACGGCGGGCGATCGCGATGACCCCGGTCCGCGGTGCCTGCGGCGCCAGCTCGGCCAGGGCCTCCGGGCTCACGGTGAGCACCCGGACCTTCAGCGTGCCGGCCAGGTCCGGCGCCAGCTCCCGGGTCAGCTCCTGCAACTGCGCCGGATCGGCGGTAACGGCCTCCAGCACATCCGCCCCGAAGCGCAGCGCGTGCTTGAGGGCATGAAAGCCCTCCAAGACCGCCAGCCCCGTGTCGCGCCGGGCCGAGCGGTAACGCCTGATCACGGCATCGCTCACAGCCGAATCATGACCCTCCGCAGCGCCTGGGGAGGCGCGCATGGGGCGGCTTAGGACCGGGCGGGAGGCGAAGACACCAGGCTGCGGTGGTCCTCGTCGAGAACGCTGGAAAGGAAGGGGGCCAGGTACCGACCGACGATCTTCCCCTCCTGGTCATGCCATGGTGGGCTTGGACTGAGGGTCGACGTTTCGCCGTGCCCACCCGCCAGGTAGCCGTACAGGTATCGCGGATCGGCCCCGGTCCAGAGCACCCCGCGCAGCACCGGCTCAAAGGCCGCAGGAGCGACATCGCACCCGGCCTCGCGCGCGATCGACCGCGCGGCAACATCGGCCAGCTGCGCCGCGATGCCGCCCTGCTTCACCGGAAAGGCCGTGATGTCCCCCGCCGCAAAGACGCGTTCCATCCCGATGACGCCACCATGCTCGTCAACGGCAACGAAGCCGTCCACGTCATGTGGAATTCCGCCGATGCGGCGCCCTTCCAGGCGGGGCAGGCTGATGACCGCGTCGGTCTCGATCGGGCGGCCGGGGGCGACCCGCAATCTGCCATCCTCGAACTTGACGGGGTGGGTTCCGCTGATGACCTCGATCCCGCGCTCCTCGAGCAGCTGGGTCATCTGCTCGCCAACCCGCCGGCCGAAGATCTGGAGGGGCACATCCTCGGGGGTCACGACGATCAGCCGCCCGTCCTCGACGCCCGACCTCGCAAGCACCGCGGAGGCGAGGAGGGCCAGCTCGTATGCCGGCAGCGCCCAGGTGGAACCACTCGGCATCGTGAACACGACGTTTCGAAGCTCGCCCGTGCGCAATTTACGAACCACCCCGCCGACTCCACCCTCATCCGCGACGCCCCAGAAGGTGACCGCGCCTGGGACCGCCCACAACATCCGCGCACCGGTGGCGACAAGGAGGTAGTCGTAGGCGACTTCCCTGCCATCGCGGGTCATCGCCCGCCGCCTGGCACCGTCCACAGAGACGATGCCGCCCAGGTGAAAGGAGGCGCCGCTGCGCTGCGCCAATCTCTCGAGGTCATAGCGGAGGATGCTGGCCGCGCCGTACGGTTCGCCGACCGCAAACGGGCGGTAGAGGAACTCGCGCCGGGGCGCATGCAGCTCGACTTCGATCCGGCCCTCGGCCAGGTCGCGCAAGGCAAGCGCTCCCTCCAGCGCCGCCACACCACCGCCCGCAATGAGCACGCGGGGGCGACTCCCGTTGCCCGACTGCTGCACCATGAACCGACACTACGAGTGCCCGATCGACAGTCCATCCGCAGGAACCCACGAATCGTGCTGCGGCTTTCCCCCGACGCAAGAAGGGTCGGACCTTGTCGCATACCGTAGGCGGGGTGTCGACGCTCGCCCAGTACGCGCTGGTGCTCGGGGTGGTATTCGCGCTCAACCTGCTGCCGGCGTTCGGCCCTCCCACCTGGTCGGTGCTCGTGTTCTTCAGCCTCGACTTCGATCTGCCGGCGATCCCCCTCGTCCTCGGCGGTGCACTCGCCGCGGCCACCGGACGGTTCGTCCTTGCAAGCACCGCCAGGCGCCTGCGCCCGCACCTGTCGGTTGTCCGCCGGGCGCACCTCGACCGTACTCAGGCGATGCTGAGTGGGGACCGGAGGCGAACCGCGGTCGGGCTCGGTCTCTTTGCGGTCTCCCCCGTGCCATCCGGACAGCTCTTCGTCGCAGCGGGATTGATGACGGTGCCCTTGCTGCCGCTGACCGTGGCATTCTTTTCTGGGCGGTTGGTCGCCTACGCGATCTACGTCAGCGCTGCGACGATCGCCGAGCGGAACCTCGGCTCGATCGTGCTCGACGCACTGACCTCCCCCGTGGGCATGGCGCTGCAGATCGCGTTGCTGATCGGCTTGGCGGTCCTGCTGGGGGGTCTCAAGCCGAGGATGCCTGGACGCCCTTCAGATCCAGGGCCCGCAACGCTCGATTCACATCGGTGATCGAGAGGATGCCCACGGCGCCGTTCCTCGTCGTGACCACGGCCCGCCCGATCTGCTGGAACGCCGGCAGCTCGAGGAGCTCGGCCACGTCCTGATCCTCGGCGACGACGAGGTCAGGATCCCGAATGGCCACCTGCTCGACGGTAACCCTCGGGCGATCGCCTGCTGGGATCCGCTCCACGGCGTCCATCGTGATCAGACCAATCAACCGATCCCCGTCGAGAACCGGAAACGCCGTGTAGCGATAGCGGATGAAGAAGTCCTCCACCGCCTCGGCAACGCTGATCGTCGCCGGCACGCTGATCGCCGGGGATGACATGAAACGTCCCGCCGCCCGGCCGGCGAACGCCGTGCGCATGCGCAGCCCCCCCTCCTCCGCTTTCGCCGCGACGATCACGAAGAACCCAACGACCGCCAGCCAGATGCCACTGAACGCACCGGCTGCGGCTGTGAAGACACCCAGGGCAACCATCCCGTAGCCCAGCCCGCGCCCGACCGAGGCCGCTATCGCGGTGGCCCGTGACAGGTCCCCCGTCGAGCGCCAGATCAGAGCCCGCGCCACTCGCCCACCATCCAGGGGGAATGCCGGCAACAGATTGAAGACGAGGATCGCCGTGTTGATGAAGGCCTGGTACTCGACCACGGCTCGCAACCCGCGCAGGCCGGAGGCCGGCAAGGCGACGGCGACGAGACCGAATATCACGGCAATCGCCAGCGTTACCGCGGGGCCGGCAAGGGCAAAGCGAAGCTCATCGCCCGCGGCCTTCGGATAGCCCTTCATCCGCGCGACACCACCGAGCAGCCAGAGGTCGATCTCCTCGATCTCCACGCCATGGCGCCTCGCGACGATCGCATGCCCGAGCTCGTGCAGCAGGATGCTCGCGAAGAGCAGCAGCGCGCTGAGAAGGCCCAGTGCATAGGCTGCGCCCGGCGCGATACCTGGGACTTCGTGCGGGTAATAGACGGCGCCCAGAGACCAGGTGATCAGCCCGACGATGATCAGCCACAGCGGCTGGATGCCGATTGGGATCCCAGCGAGGTGACCGATGCGAACGCTGCGCAGGTTCACGGCACCCTCCGGCAACGGCTGCCGCGCAGCACCCGCACGTGCGCAGATGTCTCAGTCGCCGGGAACACTCAGTGCACACCGACCAGTTCGCGCGCCTCATCTACCTCGAGGTCGCCATCGGCGACCTTGAAGCCAACCGTGTCGACATAGTCCCCGGCCCCTGCGCTGGTCTTCATCCTTGCTTGATCGGGCGTGACACCGGCGTCGGTCAGATCCCGGGCGGCACTGGGGTTGAAGCAGCGGGCCAGAAGCCACTCCTCAACTTCATGCGTCTCAAAACCGGACTCCGCCCAGGTTTCGGCGGCGTCGTCGGGGTTGCCGCCGTGCGCGAAATATCCGTGGCTTTCGATCACATCGCGGATCGTCATGTGGTCACCTCCATCCAGATGGGGTAGCACATAGCAGCAACTCGATTCCCATCCTGGTCGCGATCTGATTCTCCGCAGATTCCAACTACAAGTCATCCGGAGTTTGAGGCTCATCGCTCGCGGTTTTCCCCGGATGGCACTGCACCAAGCAAACCTGGATTCGGCAGGCCGGCCGGCGGATGCGATACGACGCTCAATCGCGAGGCCCGACGAGGCTGACGACCAGCTCCACGTACTCGACGAGCCTGCGCACGGCGAGGAAGCGCTGCATGACACGCTGCCGGGCACCCTGGCCGAGTCGCCTGGCCCGGTCCGGGTCGTCAAGGAGGCTGCGGATCTCACGCCCGAAGGCGGCCAGGTCGTGAGGATCGTCGATCAGCACGCCGGACTCGCCGTCGACGATCTGGTCCTGAATCCCGCCAACCCTGCTGCCGACCATCGGTCTTTCCTTCCACATCCCCTCGGCGACGGTCAGGCCGAAACCCTCGGCCAGGCTCTTCTGCACAAGCACGTCGGCGCGGCGCTGGATCGCGTTGACCATTGCTCCGTTTTCGTCCAGATCGAACATCGGCAGATTGACCAGATGCGCCCGGCGGCGCTCCTCGTCCCCCAACCTGCGCCAGGACTCGGCGACGTCCCCGTACACGGCCGCCCCCTCGGGATCATCGGACACGGCCTCGGTGGCCGGCGCGGCAAGCACCAGATGCACAGCCGGATCCTTCAGGTACAGCTCAAAGCACCGGAGTAGGCCCCGCGGATCCTTCAACCTGTCCCAGCGCGAAACCTGCGCCACCACCTTTGCCCCCGGTGGAACCGGGGCATCCTGCAGGAGCACAGCGCTGCGCTCGACCCGGCCGGGCGTGCCGTCTCCACGCATGAAGACGGGGGTCGCCCCATCCGCGCTTGGAAACAGCCCGATGACGCCGAGGATCGCCTCGACGATCTCCGGATCGAGATCCTGGTTCTTGGGGGAGAACGCATCGATCGCGGGCGGCATCAACCAGACGCGCTCCCGATCGAGCCCCTCCCATGCATACTGGTCGCGGGAGAAGACATAGGCGTCGGCGGGCTTGACGTAGGGCAGCAGGAAGTCCCGCGCGCCGCGGACCAGCTCGTTTGGGGTGTCGACGCCGATGTGGCAGCGCCAGATGACCTTCGCCCCGAGTTCCTTCATGGCCGCGACCAGTCCCGCGGTCTGGGGATCGTGAAGGTAGACCACGTCCCCCGGCTGGAGCAGGCGAGCGAGCGACGTCGCACTGGCGGCAAGCGTCAGGTCATAGACCTCGTGCTCCGGCTCCCCCAGTCCCCGGCCGTCGCCGGGGTCGCCATGCAGATGATTGTGGAGGCGCTTGGTAACCGCGAAGAACTCGGGCGCCTCGTGAAGGACGACCCAGCGCGTATCCACTCCGGCGCCGCGAACATAGGGGAGCAGCGAATGCAGGAGCTCGGCCACGCCACCGCCGCGAGCGGTTGAGCTGACGTGCCAGATGGCCCGTCCGGAGAATTCCTCGCGTGCCAGCGACGCGATCCGTTCTATCTCGTCGAACTCCCGGCCGAGCAGGGGCCTGTAGCGATCGATGGGGTGCGCTGGGATCTGGACGAACTCGGGCCGCGCCATCTGCCTCCCTCAGTCCCAGCAGAAGCCGCTGATCCCAATACGCATCTGGGAGGCGGCGGTTATCCGTGCGGACATATCACCGCTCGGCCTTGGAGGCTGCCTTTGCGCAAGCGCTCGTACGCCTCGTCGACCCGATCCAGCGAGAACCGCTCGGCGTGGGCGCGGATCTTTCCGGCTCCGGCCAGATCCAGGACCTCCATCAGCTCGATCGCCGTGCCCCAGTAGGGCAGGGTCAGCTGGCACTCGAAGGGAAGGGCGCCGAAGCCAAAAGCGAAGGTCCCGCCGGCCAGGCCGACCACCGTCAGGTGACTCTCGAAACGGGCAAGCTGCGAGGCAAGCGCGAGAGTGTCGTCGGACCCGACGTTGTCGAGCACAAGCTCAGCGCCCAGGCCCTTCGTCAACTCACGGATCTCCCCGGCGGCGCCATCGCCGGCTTCGATCGCCTCGTCTGCGCCGACTTCTCGAGCGAGGCGCAACTTCTCTTTGGAGGAATCTACGGCGATCACCCGAGCCGGGCTGATGGCACGCAGGATCTGAACCGCCATGTGCCCGAGACCGCCAACACCGATGACGACCGCCGTCGAGCCCGGAGCCAGAAGATGGAGAGAGCGCTTGATTGCGTGGTAGGGCGTCAGCGCAGCGTCGGAGAGGGGCGCCGCGTCGCGCGGGTCGAGATCACCGAGCGGCAGCAGCAACCGGGCAGCGGGGACGAGCATGTATTCGGCCATACCGCCATCAAGGCCGAGGCCACCACCAAAGGCGCCGATCTCCGCCTGGCGCTCGCAGTAGTTCTCCGCCGAGCGACGGCAGGCACGGCAGCGGCCGCATCCCCATGGCCCGTAGACGGCGACGGGCTCGCCCACCTCGAAGCCCTCGACACCGGCGCCGAGCGCCTCGATCCAGCCGGCGTTCTCGTGGCCGAGTGTGAACGGTAGGTCGAAGTCCATCGCGCCCTCCGGCCACTCCATCAGGTGCAGGTCCGAGTGGCAGGCGCCGGCGCCGCCGACCTTGAGCAGGATCTGGCCGGGGCCGGGCTCGGCCACCTCCACCTCGCGCAGCTCCGGCGGCGTCTGCCATGCGGTCAGCTGGTAGGCCTTCATCTGTCGCCTCCTTGGGCTTGGTTGCGCGAACCCGGATGGAGCTCAGAGTAGGTGTGCAGGTCATAGCACGCCTCCGTAGAACCCCGCCGACACTAGGAAAGAGCGTGCTCGCGATCCTCCCCGGTCCGCGGGGAGGACTGCGAGCGCACTCCCCGCCGCAGGGCCCAGCGCCGCAACTCGTCCGCCCCCCAGACGATGAACGGGAACGGCAGCAGGATCATCAGGTCCGAGGGGGGCGGCGCGGCGGTTCCGAGCAGATCTTGGAACACCGGCGTGTACACGAAGACGGCGGCCAGCGCCAGCTCGAAGCCGATCCCCCAGAGCAGCAGGCGGTTGCTGAACACTCCAATCGATCGCAGCGAGGCACGCTCGGTCCGCGCGGCGAACGCGGTTCCGATCTGAGCGACAACCATCGCCAGGAACGTCATCGTCGTGGCCTGCTGGTACGCATGGTGCAGAGGGTCCCCCTCCCCGACTGGATCTCCCGGGCTCCAGCCCGCCTTGACCAGCGAGTAGAAGTAGGCCCCCATCTCCAAGGCCGCGGCGATCAGACCAAGGAAGAGCCAGGCCCGCGCCAGCATTCCCCCCGTGATTATCCCCTCGCGTCGCGAGCGGGGCGGACGGTCCATGATGCCCGGCTCGGCTCGCTCCTGTCCGAGGGCGAGGGCCGGCAGGGTCTCGGTGCCGACATCGAAGGCGAGCAACTGCAGGATCGTCAGCGGCAACGGAATCGCCCCACCGCCGAGCGCAAAGACCAGGAATGGCGTGACCTCCGGAGTCGTGTGGGCGAAGATGTAGAGGATGAACTTGCGGATGTTGTCGTAGATCCGCCGGCCAGCCGCGATTGCGGCGACGATCGTCGCGAAGTTGTCGTCGGTCAGCACCATCGTTGCCGCCTCACGGGCGACGTCAGTACCCGAGCGCCCCATCGCGACACCGATGTCCGCCCGCCGTAGAGCGGGTGCGTCGTTGACGCCGTCCCCGGTCATCGCCACCACGTGGGACTCGGCCTGCAGGGCGTCGGCGATCCGCAGCTTTGCCTCGGGGCTGGCGCGGGCGAAGATCAGCTCCTCTTCGCCGCGGAGCAGACGATCGAGCTCCGCCTCACTCATCCGGTCGAGCTCCTCCTCGGTGACGACGGTGGGATCGCCGCGGGCAATTCCGATTCGCCGTGCGACAGCAGCTGCCGTCAAGCCATGATCGCCCGTAACGACAATGATCCTGACCCCGGCGCGGTGACAGCGCGCAACCGCCTCGGGAACCTCCGCACGCGGCGGATCGATCAGCGCCACGAACCCGAGCAGGACGAGATCGCACTCGGCCTCCTCGCGGCGCTCGGGGATCCGGCCGGAGAGGGCACGCGTAGCGACGGCAAGGACGCGCAGGCCCTGATTGGCATAGCTGTCGACGAGTGCGTCCAGCTCGCTCCGCTCCGCGGCGCTGATCGGGATGGGGACACCCGCCGCATCCGCACGGTGCGTGCAGTGCGGGAGGACAGATTCCGGAGCGCCCTTCGTATGGACGGCGAGTGAACCCTCCCGCTCGTTGACGGTGGACATCAGCCTCAGCACCGGATCGAAGTGGAATTCACGCTGCCGCGATTTTCGACCTGCCTCGATATCCACCCCGAGCCGGCGAGCTGTAAGCAGCATGGCGACCTCGGTCGGGTCCCCGCTCGGTTCGCCATCCCCCGCCTCGGCGTTGTTGCAGGACGCCATAGCCTCGGCGAGAGCGCGTAGCGGCGGCGACGCCTGATCCTCGCTCTCGCCCACCGCGCTGGGCTCGGCCTTGCTCTCGATGTCGACAGCGTGCCCGGCACTCCAGATCCGGGTCACCCGCATGCGGTTCTCGGTCAGCGTCCCGGTCTTGTCAGTGCAGATGACGTCGGTTGCTCCCAGAGTCTCCGCGGCGCTGAGGCGCTTTACGACAGCCCCCTGGCGCACCAGGCCGCGAACCCCCACCGCCAGCGCCAGGGTGATCACCGGCAGCAGCCCCTCGGGCACATTGCCGACGATCAGGCCGATCGCGAAGACGATCGCGTCGCGGATCGACAGTCCGGCACCCAAGGTGGCGATAGGGATAAAGGCGATGCCGCTGGCGACGGCGATCGCGGCAATCAGCCAGGCGACCCGGCGAACCTGCCGCTCGAGCGGGCTCTCCTCGGGGTCGGTGCGCTGGGAGAGCGCGGCAATGCGTCCCAACTCGGTTCGCATCCCCGTCGCGAACACGAGTGCCCGGGCCTCCCCACCGGTGCAACTCGTGCCGCTGAAGATGAGGTCTCGCGAGTGGATCAGCGGCCGGTGGGTGTCAACCAGGTCAGCCGAGCGCAACGCCGTCGCCGACTCCCCGGTCAGGGTGGACATATCCACCTCGACGGCGCCCTCGATCAGGCGCGCGTCAGCCGAGATCCGATCTCCCTCGGCGATCGCCAGCACATCCCCAGGCACGAGGCGGGAAGCCTCAACCTGCTCAACGGTGCCGTCGCGAAGGACGGAGGCCCGCGCGGGAAGGTACTCCTGCAGCGCCTCGACCGCCCGCTCCGCCTGTTGCTCCTGGGCAAATGCGAAAACCGCATTGACGATGATCACGACGACGATCGCGATCGCCACGGCGGGGATCCCTGCGGCAGCGGCCAGAGCCGCGGCACCCGCCGATCCACGCTGCGGCCCGACGGCAGTCGCCCGCGTGCTCGGGCTG